>NZ_JAAGPC010000008.1:0-109981 GCF_017104595.1 Burkholderia sp. Tr-20390
TGACGGCCTCCGCGGCGAGGGCGAGCGGACCCGTGCACGCGACGCGACAGCCGGCGGCTGCATGCCCGACCCGAGCAGCGCGCGGACGTGCCGGTGCAGCACGTCGCGCTCGATCGGCGGCAGGCCGCCGCGCGCGCTTTGCCACAGCTTTGCGGTCGCGAGCGGCAGCATCACCAGCGCGATGATCGAATGGAACAGGAACGCCGGTTCGAGCGCGGGGTTCAGCGTACCGGCCTGCTGCGCGCCGCGGATGCGTTCGGCGAAGCGCCCGACATGTTCGAGCGGAATGCGCCGGACCATCCGCTCGCGCAGCAATCCGCCCTCATGGATGATCTCGCGCAGCCAGATCGACGGCAGCCACGGCATGCGGTGCGTGACGTCGAAGAAGCGGTCGACGAGTTCGGCGACGAGCGCGAACGGATCGTTTTCGATCTGCGGCTCGGTCGGCCGCCACACGAACGCGATGACCTGCGCGAGCCGTTCCTCGACGATCGCGTCGAGCAACTGCTCGCGATTCGTGAAGTAGTAGTGAACCATCGCCGACGTGACGCCGGCGGCGGCGGCGATCTGCGCGACGGTCGTCGCGGCGATCCCGCGTTCGGCGAACAGCTGGATCGCGACGTCGAGCATGTGGTCGCGCAGGTCGAAATCGTCGACCGACGGGCGGCGCCCGCGCGGCCTGGCGACGGTGGATTTCGCGTTCATGAAATCGACGCTAATTGATGAGTTAGTTAATTTCAAGGAAGGGTTTCCGCCCGAGTTGATCGCGATCAGGCGAGCGTCGAAGGGGGACGCGGGTGGGCGAGGAGGCGACGTGACGTGGCGCGGTACGGCAAGCCGGTGGCGGAGTGTAGGGAGCAGCTAATGGAGAAGCGGGAGGCGTGGCTGACCCACGGTATGGAAAACCGGTCGCGAAGCGGGGGCGCGCGCCTGGACGATCGCACGCCCCCCGGAAAGCGGTTACTGATCGATCGGCGACGTCAGCGGCACGTGTTCGCCGGTCAACCCGAATACGACGAGCTGAGCCGGCTCGGTCGCGCTCGCGTTGCGCGACACCGGGTGGCGCGAGCCGGGCGCCTCGTACCAGCCTTCGCCGGCGCGGTAGCGGTGCAGCGGGCCGCCGTTCACCTGCGACAGCACTTCGCCTTTCGACACGACCGCGAACACCGAGCCGAGGTGCCGATGGCCTTCGGAAGCCTGGCCGGGCGCATAGTCGACGGTCGCGACGACCGCGAGCTTGACGGGCGCTTCGGGCACGGCCTGCTGCAGGATCGTGTGCACGTTGTCGCCGGTGTCGTGCGCCCGGGCAGCGGCCGGCAGCAGCGCGACGCCGGCCGCGAGCGAGGTGCACAGGGCGGCGCGACGGAGCGTGGCGTCCATCATCGTCGTCTCCTTACTCGGGCATCTTGCGGAACGCGATCGCGAAGCGGTTCCACGAGTTGATCGTCGCGATCAGCATCGACAGGTCGAACAGCTCCTCATCGGTGAAGTGCGGCTTCACGGCTTCCCAGACGGCGTCGGGCACGTGGTTGCTGGCGACCAGCGTCAGCGCCTCGGTCCATTCCAGCGCCGCGCGTTCGCGCTCGGTGAAGAACGGCGTCTCGCGCCACGTGACGACGGTGGCGAGGCGGCGGTCGGTTTCGCCGCCGTTGCGCGCGTCGGTCGTGTGCATGTCGACGCAGAACGCGCAGCCGTTGATCTGCGATGCACGCAGGCGGACGAGTTCGGCGAGCGGCTTTTCGATCGAGCTCTTCGCGAGGAATTCCTCGGCGTTGCGCATCACCTTGATCGCATTCGGGCTGGCGGCGTAGAAGTTCAGGCGCGGTTGCATGGCAGGTCCTTTTCGGTGGGAGCGCACGGTGGCGCGACAGGACCTACTTTAGGACGCATGCTGGCCTGCTTGAATGGCCAATTTCCGGTAAATTCAGGTAACCAGTGCCGAGCCGCCAACGGCGTCCGAACCCAGCAGGCCGGCCAGCGTCGCGAGCGCCGTGTCGATGCGCGGCGTGTCGATCCCGCCATAGCCGAACAGCAGCCCCGCGCGGACCGGCACGCCGACGTGGAACGCCGAGATGCCGTACAGGCCGATGTCGTGCGCGCGGGCCGCGTGGACCAGTGCCGCTTCGTCGAGCCCCGGCTTCAGGTAGGCCGCCAGGTGGATGCCGGCGGTCGGCACGATCGCGTCGAACCACGGCGCGAGTTCGCCGCGCAGATGCGCGATCAGCATCTTGCGGCGCGCATCGTAGTGCTTCTGCACGCGCTTCAGGTGCCGCGCGAAATCGCCTTCGAGCATGAAGCGCGCAAGCGCCGCCTGCGTCAGCGTGCAGGTATGCCAGTCGACGATCTGCTTCGCCTTGGTCAGCGCGCCGCGCAGCGCGCGCGGCGGAATCGCGTAGCCGATCCGCAGCTCCGGAAAGATCGTCTTCGAAAACGTGCCGACATACGCGACGAGGCCCGTGCGGTCGAGGCTCTTCAGCGATTCCACCGGCCGGCCCTCGAAGCGGAACTCGCCGTCGTAGTCGTCCTCGATGATCACCGCGCGGCGGCGCTGTGCCCATTCGAGCAGCGCGACGCGCCGGTCCAGCGTCATCGGCATCCCGAGCGGGAACTGATGCGACGGCGTCACGTAGACGAGGCGCGCGTCGTCGGGCAGCCGTTCCGTCACCAGCCCCTGCGCGTCGACCGGCACGCCGATCACCGTCGCGCCGAGCGACGCGAACGCGGCGCGGGCGGGCGGATAGCCGGGATCCTCGACCGCGACCACATCGCCCGGCCGCACGACGACGCGGGCGATCAGGTCGAGCGCCTGTTGCGCGCCTTGCGTGACGAGCACGTCGTCCCAGCCGCACGCGACCGCGCGGCTGAACGCGACGTAGCGCGCGATCGCGCCGCGCAATTGCGGATCGCCGGCCGGGTCGTGGTACCCGGCGGGGCCGCGCATCTGCTGGCGCAGCGCGTGATGCAGGCAGCGCCGCCACGCGTCGAACGGGAACAGCGCCTTGTCGGTCACGCCGCCGCGAAAGTCGAAGCCCGGTGTGTCCTGCGGCGCGGGCATCGCGAGCGCGTCGGGCAGGTCGTCCCACAGTGCACGCGCGTCGACCGCGTCGATGCGCGGTGTGTATTCGACGAGGGAGGGCGCCGACATGGCCGCGGCGTGCGGCACGCGCGCGAGGCCGTCGGCGACGAACGTGCCGTCACCGGCGCGCGTATTCAGGTAGCCCTCGGCGACGAGACGCTCGAACGCGTCGAGCGTCGTCTTGCGCGATACGCCGAGCTGTTTCGCGAGGTCGCGCGTCGACGGCAGCCGCGCGCCGCCGGCGAGCCGCCCGTCGACGATCGCGGTGCGCAGTTGCCGGAAGATCTGCCCGGTCAGGTCGTGACGGCCTTCGATGCGGATCGCGATGTCCATCGCAGTGGTTACCTCGATTGCCGAAATTTCGTGCCGATCAGCATACCGGAGGCGATGAACGAATGGGTGGTTCCGCGCGGCGTGACGGCTTCGCGGGTTTCGCTCGATGCACGAACCGGCCGCACGGTGCATGGCATCCCGGCAGGGCGACGCGGGCGGCCGGCGAACCCGTGCATCGTGCAACGCTGGCCCGGCGGCATTCGTCAGGGGTGACGGGCATCGCCAGACGACGCAGCCCCGTCGCGCGATTGGACCTCGGCCCGCCGCTGCCTTACGATCCACGACAGATCCACGACAACCCCACACCGGAGCGTGCCCATGCTGTCCGAAGACGAACTTGCGCTGCTCGACGCGATCCGCGCCACCGGCAGCCTGTCGCGCGCGGCCGCGCGGCTCGGCAAGGCGCCGTCGACGGTGTCGCACGCGGCGCGCCAGCTGGAAACGCGCTTCGACGCGCTGCTGTTCGACCGCCGCGGCTACCGGCTGCAGCTCACGCCGGCCGGCCAGTTGCTGACCGACGAAGCGGCGCGGCTCGCACTGGACGTCGCGCGGCTGACGCAGCGCGTGCGGCAGGTCGCGAGCGGCTGGGAGGACCGGCTGTGGATCGTCAGCGATGAGGTGCTGGAGTTCGACACGCTGCTGCCGGTCGTCCGCGCGTTCGATGCGCTCGACTCGGGCGTGTCGCTGCGTTTCACGAACGAAGTGCTCGGCGGGACCTGGGAAGCGCTGCGCGACGGGCGCGCGGACCTGGTGATCGGCGCGACCAACGAGCCGCCGGCGATTCCCGGCTTCAAGTGGTTCGAGCTGGGCGCGATGGAATGGGTGTTCGCGGTGTCGCCGCGCCATCCGCTGGCCGCCGTGAGCGGCGCGCTGACGCGGGACGCGATCGGCGCGCACCGGGCCGTCGTCGTCGCCGATTCGTCGCGGCGCGCGGCCGGCCGCGCATATGGCCTGCTCGGCGGGCAGGCCGTGCTGGCGGTGCCGTCTATGCGCGCGAAGATCCTCGCGCAGCGCGACGGGCTTGGCGTCGGCTGGGTGCCGCGCCGGCGCGTGGCGTCGCTGCTCGCGGGCGGCGAACTCGTGGAAAAACAGACGGCCGATCCGCGCGAGCCGAACCTGCTGTATGTCGCATGGCACGGCGACCGGGACGGCCGCGCGCTGCAATGGTGGCTCGAGCAATTGCGCGAACCGCGGCTCGCGCAGCGCCTGCTCGACGGCATCGACGTGGCCGGCTGACGCGGCGCGGAACCGGACGGAACCGGGCGTTCGAGTCCATCCGCCCAAACACGTTCGACGATTTCGAACATGTTCGTCACGCCCGTCGTACGGCATGACCGGGCGCGGCGCGCATCCTGTGTTCACGGTCAACTCACCGGTTCACAGGAGAACATCATGCAACGCTTCGAAGGAAAGACGGTCCTCGTCACGGGTGGCAACAGCGGTATCGGCCTGGCAGCCGCCAAGGCATTCGCGGCAGAAGGCGCACGCGTCATCATCACCGGGCGCGATGCGCAGACGCTCGAGGCCGCGCGGCAAACGCTCGGTGAAGGCGCGCTGGCGATCCGCAACGAGGCCGGCAGCGTCGCGTCGGCCCGCGCGCTGGCCGATGCGATCGCATCGGCGGGGGCACGGCTCGACGCCGTGTTCATCAACGCGGGGGTTGCGAAGCTCGCGCCGTTCGCCGACAGCGACGAGGCCATGTGGGATCTCGTGTTCAACACCAACGTGAAGGGCGCGTATTTCCAGATCCAGTCGCTGGTGCCGCTGCTGAACCGCGGCGCGTCGATCGTGATCAACGGCTCGATCAACGCGCACATCGGGATGCCCGGCTCGTCGGTGTATGCGGCGAGCAAGGCGGCCGTCAATTCGTTCGCGAAGACGCTGTCGGCGGAGTTGCTGCCGCACGGCGTGCGCGTGAATGTCGTGAGCCCCGGGCCCGTGCAGACGCCGCTCTACGGCAAGCTCGGATTTGACGCGGCCACGCTCGACGAAACGGCAGAGAAGATCAAGGGCCTCGTCCCGGTCGGCCGGTTCGGCACGCCGGACGAGATCGCGTCGACGGTGCTGCACCTCAGCGCGCCGGAATCCGCGTTCATCGTCGGCGCGGAGATCATCGCGTCGGGCGGGATGGGCTTGCTCTGATCGGTGGGGCTCCGGCGGGGGCTGCAACCGGCCGGCGTGATGCCGGTCGGACAGCCCCCGTCACATGCAGGACCAACGGCCGTCCGCCCATCGCATCTATCGCGCCGCACAGTCGCCAGGCCCATCACCACCAGCTTCGAGCTGCGTCACCGTGAGCCCGGAGAACATCGCGCGGCCGTGTTCGGCAAATACGGCAACGCGGTCCGCATCGAGCGGCGGGAAGATCAGGTCGGTGAGCGCGACACGGCCGCCGTTCGCGAACACTTCCACCGAACCGCGATCGACGACGATCTCGAGCCGCAACTGCCCATGCTCGAGCGGCAGGTCCACGATGTGCTCTTTGCTGAACGTGTCGGCGAAATGGGTTTCGCCGGACTGCGAGCGGTCGAGCGTCAGCGTGCGCTTTGCCGTGTCGTACACGATCCGGGTGCCGACCGCGCCGTCCGCCGAGCGCCGGACGATCAGGCCGGCACGCGCCGCGTGCTGCGGCGTGAGCGTGACCGTAATGCGCTGGACGACGCCGCGCGTCGCGGCCGACAGCGCACGTATCGTGGAATCGACCGCGAGATCGCCTTCGTGCACGGCGGGCCTGCCGTCCGCCCACGCGTCGAACGCGGCGGCCGGCGCGACGACGAGCGTCGGTTCGCCGTCGATCGTTTTCAGCGACAGTTCGCGCGGCAGGGTCGTCGCGCCGCGCCACGGCGTGGTCGGCGCTTTTGCCGCGTAATCCCAGTTGCTCATCCAAGCGATCGCGACCGGCCGTGAGCCGGGCGCGCCCGAGAAGGTGCCGGCTGCGTAGAAGTCCGCGCCATGGTCGACCCAGCGGAATTGCGCGGGATCGGAGCCGGCGGGCGCAATGCGATCCGGCGTAAACGTGCGGCCGTCGAAGTCGCCGACGAAGTACATCGCGCCGGAGCCGCCGGCGATCGACCACGGATTGACGTTGACGATCATGACCCACCGGATGCGGGCGGGATCGCCGTCGAGCGGCAGCGGCACGAGGTCGGGCATTTCCCACAGGGCGCCGTCGTGCGGCACGCCCGGCCGCGTGAAGTCGCTCAGGAAATTCCAGTGGATCAGGTCGTCCGAGCGATAGAGCTTCACGACGTGCGCGTCGGCGACGACCGTCGTCATCAGCCAGTAGCCGCCCGGCCCATACCACGACACTTTCGGATCGCGAAATTGCTTCGATTCCGGATCGAGCGTCAGCACCGGATTGTGTGCGTACGGCTGCCAGGTCGCGCCTTGATCGAGGCTGTACGCCAGCGACTGCGCCTGGATGCCCGGCGCGTGACCGGAGCCTGCCTGGTACACGCTCGTGTAAAGCGCGACGAGCGGCGTGTGGCCCGGTTGGCCCAGGCCGGACGTGTTGAGCGTGTCGGCGACGATCGAGCCGGAGAAGATTTCCTCCGTCGCGTTCGCGCGCATCGCGACCGGCTGCTCGCGCCAGTGGACGAGGTCGGTGCTCGTCGCGTGGCCCCACGACATGTTGCCCCAGTCGCGGCCGAGCGGATTGTATTGATAGAACAGGTGATAGCGGCCGTTGTCGTAGACGAGCCCGTTCGGGTCGTTCATCCAGTTGCGCTGCGGCGTGTAGTGGAGCGCGGGCCGCCATTGCGGCGTGTCATGTTCGGCCGGTGCGTGGCAAGGCGCGGCAGCGACCTGGGAGCAGGCCACGCAGGCGAGCAGCAACCGGGCGACCCGGACGGAAAAGCGGAAAGACGTCGATATCATGCGGGGTCCCGTGCTCCGCCGTGCAAAGCGGGAAAGGAGGGCACTGCCGCTTTCAACGGCGGTGTGCGCGATGGATGGAAGAAAAAAGAGGAGGCGCGCACGCGACACGCGCGATACACGCCTCCTTAACCCCGTGCCTTTACCAGCGTGCGTTATTGTTGGTTATCCTGATTTCCCTGGCTGTTGCCGCCACCGGTCGCGGGCAGGTTCGCGGGAATGTCGCCGTAGCCGCCGAGCCCGCCGCGTCCGTAGGCGCGATCGACCGCCGTCGACGTTCCGTTGATGTTGACCTTCACCGTCGGCGCGAGCGTGCCGCCGCGGCGCGCGCCGATCGCATCGATGAACGATTCGACGAGCCCGCCCGGCATCACGTAGTGCGAATACGACTGGAATTCACGCGGATTCTGGTTCGGATCCTGCGAATACGGCGCGCCGGCCGGCGCGGAGAAGTCCGTCGGGTTGCCGAGCACGAGGCCGCTGCCGCCGTTCAGCGGCAGGAAGTCGCTGCGGATGCCGTTGCCGACGAAGCCGTACACGCCGTCCGGCCCGTCGACGCCGGCCGCCATCGTCGTGCGGTGGCTGATCGTGAACAGGTAGTACTTGCCGTCCTTCAGGTAGATCTGCGGGCGCTCGGTCTGGTCATCGACGCAGTTCGCCGACAGGATCGGCGGCAGGAACTTCCACTCGGTCAATTGCGGGTTCGTCGCGATCGCGAGGCCGACATTGGCCTTTTGATACACTGCGCCCGAATTCATCACCGCGTTGAGATCTTCCTTGTACGGATCGTTCGGCGCGTAGCCGAGATCCGCGTTGGTGCAGGTGCGTGCGCCGCGCGGGCCGCCCGTGTTGCCCTCGAAGACCATGTAGGTCTTGCCCGGGTGCGCGGGATCGGTGAACACGAACGGGTCACGGAACGAGAAGTAGGTGTTCTGCTGGCCGGACTGGTAGTAGTTGCCGTCCGGTTGCAGCAGCGCCTTGTGATCGTCGAAGCCGGAGAACCAGACGTGCGTGGCGTCGGCGTGGATGTGGCCGTCGGCGCGCGTGATGATCGCCTGCGGCGGCGTGATGTCGGCGCCGCCGGGCGCCGAGCGGTTGAACGACGTCGCGGTGTAGTAGAGGCTGACGTTGTCGCCGTGCGTGAGCCGGGCGGATCCCGACCATTCGGCGTTGTTGGTCATCGGCGCGGTGCCGAACACCTTGGCGCTGGCACCGTCGGGGAACAGGTGGCCGCCCCAGGTCCAGCCGCCGTTCGCGGGGCGCTGCGACGCGGGGATGCCCGCGCGACGGTAGAAGAAGCCGATGCGCGCATGGACGTGACGGTCGTCGAACGTGTAGCCCGCATGCGGATCGGCGGTGAGCGAGAAGATCACCTCCCAGCCCTTGTAGCTGAGCTGGTTCGCGCGCAGGTCGGCCAGCGGCCATGTGTCCCACACCCACACGTTCGAGTTGATCAGCGGGAAATCCTGCGGGATGTCCGGCATCGTCAGCGCTTGCGGCAGCGAGTTCTTGTCGGCACCGGCGGTATGCGACTGCGCGACGATCTGGCGGATGTCCGCCCGCGTCCAGCGCATCGTGAAGTTGCCTTCGGGATCGTAGGCCTGCTGCGTATGGGGCGTGGGCAGGGGCGCGCCCGTGCCGCTGGACTGCGCGTGCGCGACGGACGCGAAGGCGGCAAGTGCGCCGCCAGCGAGGAACAAGCGTTGGGCCGCCGTCGGGCGGAAAAGGGAAAAGTATGTCATCTCGTCGTCGTTTCCTGGGAAAGTGAAAGTGAACGGCTGAGTGGGCATCGATGTCCAAACCGGTTTGGATGCTATTTCAAACCGGTTTGGAACGCAAAAGATATTTATTTGACGGTAATCGTTACCAATTGGAAATAATTACCCGGTCGGTGCGTCCCGGACATCGGGCGGCCGGGCGGATCGGCGAATGCGAGGAACGACGGTGAAGGTGAATCTGAAGGCGCTATCGGACGCGCTCGGGCTGTCGCGGACGACGGTCAGCCGCGCGCTGAACGGTTACGACGACGTCAGCGAGGCGACGCGCGAGCGCGTGGCGCGGGCCGCGCGGGAAATGGGCTATGTGGCGGATCCGACCGCGCGCCGGCTCGCGACCGGGCGGGCGGACGTGATCGGGATCGTCTATCCGTTCGGCGCGGGGGATCTCGGCGATCCGCGTTTCGGCGAGGTCGTCGCGGGCATCACCGAGCGGCTCGCGGAACGCAATCTCGATTTCATCATCGCGTCGGCGCGGCCGAACGCGGAACTGGACACCTATCGGCGCATCGTCGACGGCAAGCTCGTCGACGGGCTGATCGTCGCGCGCACACGGGTCGACGATCCGCGTATCGCGTACCTGCAGGCGAGCGCGTTTCCGTACGTGGCCTACGGTCGGACGCAGGTGGCCGAGCCGTATGCGTGGTTCGATTTCGACAACGAGGCCGGCGCGCGGGACGCGGTGCGTCGACTGACGGCGTTCGGGCACCGGCGCATTGCGATGATCAGCGCGCCGCTGGCGCTGAATTTCGCCGCGCAGCGCCGTGCCGGCTATCTGTCGGCCCTGCACGAAGCCGGCATCGAGCCGGATCCGGCGCTGATGGTCGAGTGTCCGTTTACGCACGACGGCGGGTGGCAGGTGGCGCGGGCGCTGCTCGCGCGCACCGAGCGGCCGACGGCGCTGCTGGTCGACAACAATATCGCGGGCGGCGGGGCGTTTCGGGCACTCGTGGACAGCGGGCTGCGCCTGGGCGAGGACATGTCGCTGATCGTCTACGACGGCGTGCCGCCGAACCTCGCGCATCCGTATCGCGTGACGGCGGTCGTGCAGCCGACCGGCCACGCGTCGGGGCGCGCACTGGCGGAACTGATGCTGCGGCTGCTGGGCGACGGGGTCCGCGAGCAGCGGCTCGAAGCACCGGCGATCGAGGCGGGTGACACGGACGGCCCGTTGCGCGGCTAGCCGCGGCGGCGCGGGTGAGGGCGCGAGCGACGGCAGGTGCCGGCGGATCGTGCTCCACCGAAAGGCCATGACGAAGGCAGGGGTTACTAGACGACCGGTCTAATCCGGGGCTATCATCCGTTCCCATGAATGCGACGACGTCCGCGGCGCAGGCAACGAAGACGCGAAAATGCCATTTGAATGCCATTTCGCGCTGCGATGCTGATGGTGCAGCGAGACGCCGTCGTTTCATTTCGAATTGCTCTAGACGACTGGTCTAATAGGCGCAAGCCGCATTCGGATACACGGGTCGCACGTTGACGCGTCACAGCTGACTAACCCACAGGCGTGCCGCGCCCACCAGCCGGATTTGCCGGTCGAGCGGCCCCGTTCCCGTCATCCATTTTTCGAAGGAGTGTCCGATCATGAAGATTCTGGTTGTCCTGACCTCGCACGACACGCTCGGCGACACCGGCAAGAAGACCGGCTTCTGGCTCGAGGAACTGGCCGCGCCGTACTACACGTTCAAGGACGCGGGCGTCGAGTTGACGCTCGCGTCGCCGAAGGGCGGCCAGCCGCCGCTCGACCCGAAAAGCAATGACCCGACGGCCCAGACCGACGCGACGCGCCGCTTCGACGCCGATGCGGCGGCCAAGGCTGAACTCGCGTCGACGCGCAAGCTGGCCGACGTGTCCGTGGACGACTACGACGCCGTGTTCTACCCGGGCGGCCATGGCCCGCTGTGGGATCTCGCCGAGGATCTGCATTCGATCGGCCTGATCGAGCGCGCACTGGCGGCCGGCAAGCCGGTCGCGGCGGTGTGCCACGCGCCGGGCGTGCTGCGTCACGTGAAGAACCCGCAGACCGGCGAATCGGTCGTGCGCGGCAAGCGTGTGACGGGCTTCACCAACAGCGAGGAAGCGGCCGTCGAACTGACGGAAGTCGTGCCGTTCCTCGTCGAGGACATGCTGAAGACCAACGGCGCGGAGTTCGAGCGCAGCGCCGACTGGGCGCCGCATGTCGTCACCGACGGGCTGCTGATCACGGGGCAGAACCCCGCGTCGTCGGAGCCTGCCGCCGAGGCGCTGCTCGCGCAGCTCGGCCGCCGTTGAGCCATGGGCGCCGGCCCGGCCGGCGCCATCCCCGTATCCGTCGCCGGGCGCAGGCCGGCCCGTCGACGGCCCGAATCGATCCGTCGTGCACGTTGCACGACGCGTTTCCCGTCGTTTTGCAGAACCAAGCAAAGGAGCCGTGGATGTCTGCCCTGTTCGAACCGTTCAAACTCAAGGATGTCACGCTGCGCAACCGCATCGCGGTGCCGCCGATGTGCCAGTACGTCGCCGAGGACGGCGTCGTCAACGACTGGCATCACGTGCACCTAGCCGGCATCGCGCGCGGCGGTGCGGGCCTCGTGATCGCCGAGGCGACGGCCGTGTCGCCGGAAGGGCGCATCACGCCGGGCTGCGCGGGGCTGTGGAACGATGCGCAGGCCGAAGCGTTCGCGCCGTCGGTCGCGGCGATCAAGGCGGCCGGCGCGGTGCCCGGCATCCAGATCGCGCACGCGGGCCGCAAGGCGAGTGCGAACCGCCCGTGGGAAGGCGACGACCATATCGCCGACGGCGATCCGCGCGGCTGGCAAACCATCGCGCCGTCGGCCGTGCCGTTCGGCGCGCATCTGCCGAAGACGCCGCGCGCGATGACGCGCGACGACATCGCACGCGTGCAGGCCGACTTCGTTGCGGCGGCGAAGCGCGCGCGCGACCTGGGCTTCGAATGGCTCGAACTGCACTTCGCGCACGGCTATCTCGGCCAGAGCTTCTTCTCGGTGCATGCGAACCAGCGTGACGACGAATACGGCGGCTCGGCCGAGAACCGTGCCCGCTTCCTCGTCGAGACGCTGGCGGCCGTGCGCAAGGTGTGGCCGGAGCATCTGCCGCTGACCGCGCGCTTCGGCGTGATCGAGTACGACGGCCGCGACGAGGAGACGCTCGCCGAGTCGATCGCGCTCACGCAGCGGCTGAAGCGGGAAGGGCTCGACATGCTGAGCGTGTCGATCGGATTCTCGACGCCCGACGCGCAGATCCCGTGGGGCCCGGCGTTCCTCGCGCCGATCGCCGAGCGCGTGCGCCGCGAGGCCGGGTTGCCGGTGTCGTCCGCGTGGGGGATCGACACGCCGCAACTCGCGAACCGCGTGGTGGCGGAGGAGCAGCTCGATCTCGTGATGGTCGGCCGCGCGCATCTGGCCGACCCGCACTGGCCGTACTACGCGGCCAAGCAACTCGGCGTCGAGCGTCCGTCGTGGACGCTGCCCGCACCGTACGCGCACTGGCTCGAGCGTTACCGGAGCGCCGACAAGGTGGCCTGAGCGGGCGGGGCGCCGGGGCGGCGCGCGCATCCCATGCGCCGCCGATCCGGCGCCGATGGATAGAATGGCGGTTCGCGCAGGCCGGTTGCCTGCGCGAACCGCCATTTTTTCATTTCGACAGAGGTGCCATGGGCGCACATGTCCCGTCGTCTCCCGAGCCCGCCGCACGGCCGCGCACGCAGCAGGTTTCCCGCGCCGTGCTGGTTGCGGCGCTGCTGGTGATCGCGCTGTGGGTGATCCGCGATTTCATTCCCGCCATCGCATGGGCCTGCGTGATCGCCATCGCGATGTGGCCGATGCTGAAGCGCTTCGAATCGCACCGGCTGTTCCGCAACCGCCCGACGCTCACCGCGGTCGTCATCACGGCGGCGATCTCGTTGCTGGTCGTGCTGCCGGTGGCCGTCGCGGCGACCCAGGCGATCGGCCAGGTGCATGACCTGCGCGAGTGGCTGCGCACGATCCAGGAAAACGGCATCCCGGTGCCGGACGTGGTCGCGAGGCTGCCTTACGGCGCGGCGCAGATCACCGAATGGTGGCAGGCCAACCTCGCCCATCCGCTGCATGCGGCCACCGCGATGCACGGCGTCAACAGCGAGAAATTCCTCGCGTTCGGCCGGCAGTTCGGTACCAAGCTCGCGCACGCGCTGCTCGAATTCGGCTTCATGCTCGTCACGCTGTTCGTGATCCTGCGCGCCGGCCACAAGCTGTCGGGAGCGTTGCTGCAGGGCGCACGGCGCGCGTTCGGGCGCAGCGGCGCGGAGCTGATCGAGCGGATGGTCGCGGCCGTGTTCGGCACGGTGACGGGGCTCGTCGTCGTCGGGCTCGGCGAGGGCGCGCTGCTCGGTATCGCGTATGCGCTGGCCGGCGTCCCGCATGCGGCGCTGCTCGGCCTCGTCACGGCCATCGCCGCGATGCTGCCGTTCTGCGCGCCCGTCGTGTTCTGCGGCGCCGCGCTCTGGCTGTTCGTGCAGGGCGCGACCATGTGGGCCATCGTCGTGGCCGTGCTCGGCTTCGTCGTCGTGTTCGTCGCCGAGCACTTCGTGCGGCCGGTGCTGATCGGCAGTTCCGCGCGGCTGCCGTTCCTGCTCGTGCTGTTCGGCATCCTCGGCGGCGCCGAGACGTTCGGGCTGATCGGGCTGTTCGTCGGCCCCGCGCTGATGACGGTGCTGACGATGCTGTGGGCCGAGTGGATTGCGTGACGATGTGCGCCGGGGCGGCGGCATGAAGCGCCGGTACCGATGCGTGTTCAAGCGCGCATCGGCCGCCGATCAGCCGGGTGCCGGAGCATGCAATGCAAGGATTCGGATAAAGATCTCTACATTTCTTTTCGATCCGGACCCAAAGGTCGAGTAGCATGGCGCTTTCGATCACGCCGGCATGGCGCAGCAGATTTCACCAAGCATGCGATTGATTACGATGTCCCGTCCCGCAGCGACGCTGTCGCTGGCCGCCAGCTGCCTGATGTTGCACGGTTGCGCGTGGTTCGACGCGTGGCTGCCATTCTCGTATTCGCGCACGCCGCTCGCGAGGGCCGCGTCGCGGCACGGCGCGACGCGCGCCGATGTCGTCCGGGCCGCCGGCAATCCGCGCAGCGTATGGATGGTCCGCAACGGCAACGGCGTCTGCTACAACTACTTCATCGAGCACGGCAACGATCACCGCGAGTATTTCGTCGTGTTCGACCGGGCCGGCGTCGTCACGCAATCCGGCTTCGATTCCTGCATGAACGCCGACCGCAAGGGCACGCTCCAGCCGGGCAAGGCCGCGTCGCGCTAGCGCGGCGGCGGCCGTGCCCGCCTGCCGTCAGGCGATCGTGTCGACCACGCCGCCGTCCACCCGCAACGCGGCGCCCGTCGTCGCCGACGCGAGCGGCGAGCACACGTAGACGACCAGGTTCGCGACTTCCTCCGGCGTCGCCGGGCGCTGGATGATCGAGCTCGAGCGGTGGTTGCGCACGAAATCCACGGCCACGTCCTCGACGCTGCGGCCGGTTTCGTCGGCCGTTTCCTTCAGCAGCGCCCGCACGCCGTCCGACATCGTCGGCCCCGGCAGCACCGAGTTGACCGTCACGTTCGTGCCGGCCGCGAGCTTCGCGAGGCCGCGGGCGATCGACAGCTGCGCCGTTTTCGTGAAACCGTAATGAATCATGTCGACCGGGATGTTCAGGCCGGATTCCGACGAAATGAACACGACGCGCCCGGCGTTGCGTTCGATCATCCCCTTCAGGTAATGCCGCGCGAGGCGCACGCCGGACATCACGTTCATCTGGAAGTAATGTTCCCACTCGGCGTCGTCGATGTCGAAGAACGCCTTCAGGCCGTAGATGCCCGCGTTGTTGACGAGGATGTCGGCCGCGCTCGTGTGCTGCGCGACGCGCGCAACGCCGGCGGCATCAGACAGGTCGGCTGCGACGCCGTCGAAGTCCGCATCGGGGAGGGCGGCGCGCAGGTGCTTGAGCGCGGACTGCACCGACGCATCGCTGCGGCCATTGACGACGACGCGCGCGCCGGCGCGTGCGAGCCCTTCGGCGATCGCGAGCCCGATGCCGGCGGTGGAGGCGGTGACGACCGCGGTCTTGCCTTTCAGATCGATATGCATGTGCGTGACGGGAGAGGAATGAACGGAATCGCTGCGAGTGCCGCGGCGGACGGAATTCAAAGCTTAGGCGAAACGGCGCGATCCGGTATTGAAGCTGCAATCCGCCGATCCGGTTGCGCGGCGCTGCACAGTCTTGTACGGTGAGCGTTCGCCATCCGAACCGGGAGCCCGCCGCGTGAGCCGTACCGCCAACCGATCCGTCGTCCCGTCGCCGTTCTGGCGTGACGCCGCGCTGCCGTTCATCGAGGCGCGCACCGTCGACGACGGCCGCGCGATCTGTTACGCGAAGCACACGCACGACACGTTTTCGGTGGGCGCGATCGTCGGCGGCACGAGCACCTACGTAAACGGCGCGACGAACGCGCACGTCGGGCGCGGCGTGCTCGTGATCATCGATCCGGAACAGGTGCATGCGTGCAATCCGTATGGCCCCGACGCATGGGCGTACCGGATGGTCTATGTCGACGTGCCGTGGCTCGCGCGGCTTCAGCATTCACTGGGCCGCGATCCGAACAGCGATTTTCACGGTTTTTCGCAGAAGTTGACGGAGCGGCACGACCTGTTCGCGCAATTTGGCGGCTTCTACCGCACGCTCGTCGCACCCGGCGTCGATCCGCTCGGCAAGGAGAGCGCGGCGGTCGAGTTCTTCACGGCGCTGCACGGCGCGCTCGATCGCGACCTGCCCGGCCCGCGCGCCGGGGACGACAACGCCCGGCTCGCACGCGCGGCCGACTACATCGCCGCGCATTGCCGTGAGGGCGTCACGCTCGATGCGATCTGCGCGGCGGCCGATCTGTCGCCGTCATACCTGATCCGCGCGTTCAACGCCCGCTACGGGATGACGCCGCATGCGTTCCTGATCGATCGCCGCGTGCAGTACGGCCGCACGGAGCTGCGCCGCGGCCGGCCGATCGCCGACGTCGCGCTGGACGCGGGCTTCGCCGACCAGGCGCATTTCCAGCGCGCGTTCCGGCGGATCGCAGCCGCGACACCCGGCCAGTACCGCAGCGCGACGAGCTGAACGGCAGGCGCTACACATCGAGCAGGAAGAGGGCGCTGCCCGCGAGCAGCAGCGCCATCAGGCGGTTGAACACGCGCATGTGCCGCGCGTTCGCCAGCCGGTGCCGCAGCGACGCGCCCGCATACGACCAGCACGCGATCGACGCGAAACAGATCACCAGGTACAGCGCGGCGAACTGCCAGACCTGCGTGCGGTCGCCATCGGCCGCATACGCGCCCATCGCGGCCACGCACGCGAGCCACGCCTTCGGATTCAGCCACTGCATTGCCGCGCCGGCCGCCGCCGACGGGCCGGCCACGTCGGGGTCGGCCGACAGCCGGCCGTCGTCGAGCGCGAGCCGCAGCGCCATATACAGCAGGAACGCGATCCCCGACCACTGCGTGACAGTGGTCAGCACCGGCCAGCGCGCGAGCGCCGCGTGCAGCCCGAGGCCGATCAGCAGGAACAGCGCGACGAAGCCGAGCGTCGCGCCGGCCGCATAGCGCAGGCTCGCGCCGAGGCCGTGGCGTGCGCCGGCACTGAGCGCGACGATGTTGACGGGGCCGGGGGTGATCGACGAGGCGAGCGCGAACGCGGCCATCGAAACCAGCATGCTCATTGGATGTCTCCATGCGAAAGGTCGAAAGTCGCATCGAGACTACGGGAGCCGCACGGGCCCGTATTGAAGAAAACTGCCCTTGGCGCCGCTGTCGGGATTCACGTCACGCTGAACCGGGCGCAACGCCCACTGGCCGATCGAAAGTCGTCGGTCGCAGGCGTTGCAACCGACGCCGTCGAATCCCCCCTTCACGGATGGGCGGGAGTCGCGAGCGCGTCGAACCTGTCAGCTTCCGGAAACTGGCGCCACGACGCCGGGCCTGAGGCGATTTCCGCGACCGTCAGCAGACACGCATCAAGTTCGCGGCGCAACTGGACGTAATCGATCGACTGCCCGATGAACACGATTTCCTGCCGGCAATCGCCAGCCGGTTCCTCCCATTTCTTCAGCACGCCGTCGCGACGATAGTCGTCGTGTGGCCAGTCCGACGGTGGGGTAAACCGCCACCATCGGCCAACGTAACCCCACTGGAACGCGTCGCCGGCCTGCACGAGCATGGCGGTTTCCGCATATCGGTGCGCAACCCAGACATATCCCTTGCAGCGAAGCAGTCGGCCGTTGGTCCAGGGGCGATTCAGCCACGCGAGCAGACGCGCCGGATGAAACGGCGCACGTTCGCGATAGACCCACGACAGGACCCCGTACGCATCCGATTCCGATGGGCGTTCGTCGGCCTGCATGCGTTGCATCCATCCCGGCGATTCGACGAGCGCCGGTAGATCGAAGCGCCGCGTATCCAGGACGTCCGACGGGTCGACTTTGCCGTGCTGCATCGGCAGGATGCGCGCCGATGGATTCAGTGACGCCAGAATGGCGCGCAGCCGCTCGAAACCCGCATGGCCGATCCGGTCGAGTCGGCTCACGAGGATCACGTTCGCATATTCGACTTGTTCGATCAGCAGATCCGACAACTTGCGCGGTGGATCGGCATCGCCGTCGTTCGCGAGCGGAGCGTCGCGCGCGACCGGTTCGGGCGACGCGATCATGTCCTCGAACGTCTCGCCGTTGACCACCGTGACGAGCGTGTCCAGCCGCGCGAGCTCGCTGAGGCTGAAACCGTCCCGGTCGAGAAACGCGAACGTCTCCGCGACCGGCATCGGCTCCGAGATACCCGTCGACTCGATCAGCAGATAATCGAAGCGACGCTGCCGCGCAAGCGTGCTGATCTGCTCGAGCAGATCGGCGCGCAGCGTGCAGCAGATGCAACCGTTGGTCATTTCGACCAGTTCGTCCTCGCCTCGATGCAGCTCGACATTGCGCCGCACGTCGTCGGCGTCGACGTTCACTTCGCTCATGTCGTTGACGATCACGGCGACCTTCAGGCCGGCGCGGTTGCGCAGGATGTGGTTCAGCACCGTCGTTTTTCCGGCGCCGAGGAAGCCGGACAGCACGGTGACCGGAATCCTCGGCGCCGGGGCCGCAGGCACGTGTCGATTGGCCGGCGTCGTCATGCGCTCTGCCCGGACGCGCGATCCAGGTAGCCTTCGAACAGGTCGACCACGACATAGCCGTCGTCGGCGGCGTCGCCCCACAGATCCTTCACGCGGAACTCGACGTGATAGGTCGGCTGATGCGCGGCGCCGGCGTCGCCGTGGCCGATCGCATCCGGGAACGGCCACGATTCGGTCGTCCGGTGCAACACGACGCCTGCCTTGCCGCGAACGTAGCCCGGCGCGCGGATGTGTCCGCTGACGTATTCGTCGCGAACGACGACGCGATCGCCGACCTCGAACCGCGTCGACTCGGATGGGGCCGCGCGGCCGCCGGATCGCGGCGGGTTCGCGAGCCGGAAATGCGAACCGAGCGCGCGGTCGAGTTCATCCTGCGCGAGCACGCCGGTTTCGACGAGCAATGTTGCGGTCGCGATGACGTAGCGCTCGTAGTAGCGCGTGCCGACGTGCTGGCGCACGTCGATGCGTTCGACTGCGTGACGTACCTCGTCGACGCTGAATTTTTTCAGTTGGTCCACCCCGACGAACATCAGGCTGTACGCGAGATGCTCCCAGTCTTCCTTGAAGACCGGTTTGTAGCCGAGACTGTTGATCGTATGCGGCACCGGGCCGAAACCCTGGAATCCGCCGAGGTCGTGAAAGCCGTCCATATGTGATCTCCGAGATGAAGGTCGAGAGCGAAACGGGGGGCGAGTCAGTGCGCGCGCGGCAGCGCAACGCCGATCAGCACGTCCTTGGTGACGAGCGTGCGCAGTTGTTCCTCGGTCATGTGCTCGCTGCCGGCCGGCCGCACGGGCAGCACGAGATAGCGGCTTTCGGCGGTCGTGTCCCAGACCTTCACGACGACGTCGTCGGGCAGCTCGGTGCCGAGTTCCCGCAGTACCGTGCGCCCTTCGCGGACGAGCCGTGCACGATATTCGAAGCCCTTGTACCACTCGGGCGGCAGCCCGAGTACCGGCCAGTTCGTGCATGAGCACAGGCTGCAGACGATCACGTTCTTCAGCGTGGGGGTGTCTTCGAGCGCGACGATGTATTCGCCCTGCGGGCCGGTGTAGCCGAACTGCGCGCATGCGGCCGTGCCGTCCGTCAGCAGCAGTTCGCGAAACGCCGGGTCGACCCACGCGCGCGCGACGATGCGCGCGCCGTTGGCCGGATCCCAGGTCGTGGACATCAGCTCGGTCAGATTTTCGATATAGCCGTCGGGAATCAGGTTCTTCTCTTTCATCACGCGAAACAGCGCCCAGGCGCGTTCGCCGGGCGTCGAGGGTGTTTCCTCGGAAGGAATCGGGTTCATCGTGGGGCTCCTTGTCGTGGTTCGGGGCGACCGCCGCCACGGCGTTGCGACTGCCGTGGCGGGGTGGGGGCGCGCCATGTCGGTCACGCTCGACGAGCAGGGTAAGAAGAGAAAAAGCGCGGTTCTTTGCCGGCACGGATCGGAAACTGTGCCGAGACGGCCCCCGTGGGCGGCAGGCGCCGACGCGCACCGGATGCACGGCGATTCACGGCATCGACCGGGCGTCCGGTACGCAGAGGCGGCAGCCGGCGCGCGTTTGACGACCGCCGTATGGCACCGGCTACGGAGGTCCGCCACAGCCTATTTCTTGTTCCGTCGGAAAACAGAAATGCGGATTTTGCCTTTCTATTCTCACCCTCAAGCGATGGCCGTCCGGTGTCGCGAATCGTCGGCACTCTCCCGAGGACCGGCGGAATAACAGTCAGCCAGCACCCCGCGATGCCACCGTCCGGCCACCGTTCCCGTTGGTCGTACGTCGAACGTGGCGGTGCCTGCGCATCCAGGTGAGGAGCATGATGGACAGCGTCAACAGAATGAAACTGAAGCGAATCGCGCGATGGATCGGCTTGTCGCTGATGGTCGTCGCATCGCATTACGCAGGCGCGGTGGAGGTCGATCCGGGCGACTACGAGCAGTATCCGATCGGCGCGACGATCGGCGTGCTGTACTACAACTATTCGGCGACGAATGCGTACTACGCGAATGGCCACCGGACATCCGATTTCGATCTGCAGTCCAATGTCGGCATCGCCCGTCTGCTGCATGTGTTCCAGCTCACCGACAGGCTCACGATCGATCCGCAGGTGTTGCTGCCGTTCGGCCACATCAGCAGCTTCGGCAACGCCGGAGCGCTTGGCAGTACGAACGGTATCGGCGACGTGATCCTGACCGCGCCGTTGAAGTTCCGCCTGAACGAAGCGAAGGACGTCGTCGCCGCGACGGTCTACGTTTACGCGCCGACCGGGAGTTACGACCAGAACCGTGGTCTCAATCTCGGCGCCAATCGCTGGTCGCTGGATTTCCAGGCGGCCTACGTCAAGCACTTTTCGCCGCAGTGGGCACTCGATCTCGTCGGCGACGCGATCTGGTACGGCAACAACACGTCGTACGGCGCGAACGGTGCGACGCTGCACCAGCGGATGAGCTACAGCGCGCAGGCGATGGTGCGTTACATGCCTGATCCGGGCACGTCGCTCGGGATCGGCATCACCCAGCTCTGGGGCGGTGAAACGAGCGTCGACGGCGCGGACAACAACGACGCGCTGCGCACGACGCGCCTGCGGATCACCGCGGCGAAGTTCGTGACGAAGGCCGACCAGGTGCAAATCCAGCTCGGCACCGACCTGAGCGTGCGCAACGGCCCGAAGAACAGCCTGCTCGCCGGCCTGCGTTACGCGCACATCTTCTGACAACCCGCATGCGCCGGGATATGCCCGGTGCAAGTCGCTACGTGTCTCCCCACGTCGATACCTCGACACCCGATTCCCTTTCCAGAGAGGTCACGCATGGAATCCGCCATCGACAAACACCTGATTTGCCCGCGGACGTTGTCACGCCGCGTCGCCGATGATTACCAGCCGCCGTTCCCGATGTACGTCGCCCGGGCCGCCGAAGACCTGAGCCAGGTCGTGATGGGCTATTTCGGCGTGCAATACAGCGGCGCCGGCAAGCGCGCAGCGGCGCTGGCCGCATTGCGCCGGATCGTCGCCGATTTCGGTGCGCAGGACGGCCCGAACAACTTCGACCTGACACAACACACCGACGACCAGGGCTACGAGAACCTGATTGCCGTCGGCTACTGGCGCGATCCGGCCGCGTATGCGCGCTGGATTGCGTCGCCGGCCATCGTCGAATGGTGGGCTTCCGACGCACGCCTCGCGGACGGGATCGGCTACTTCCGGGAAATCGTCGCGCCGCGCGCCGAGCAGTTCGAGACGCTTTACGCGTTTACGAGCGATTTCCCCGGCGTCGGCGCGATCATGGACGGCGTCAGCGGCGAGATCGAGGAGCACGGCTACTGGGGATCGATGCGCGACCGGTTCCCGATCTCGCAGACGGACTGGATGAACGCGAACGGCGAGTTGCGCATCGTCGAGGGCGATCCGGCGCGCGGCGGCCGCGTGGTCGTACTTGCACACGACAACATCGCGCTGATTCGGTCCGGTCAGGACTGGCGCGCGGCGGAGAACGACGAGCGCCGACTGTATCTCGAGGAGATCGAGCCGACGCTGCGCAGCGGAATGGAGTTCCTGCGCGACAACGGCAAGGACGTCGGTTGCTACAGCAATCGCTACGTGCGCTCGATCGATCTCGACGGCAACGTGCTCGACGAGAGTTACAACATCGGCCACTGGCGCTCGCTCGACCGCCTCGAGCGGTGGGCCGAATCCCATCCGACGCACCTGCGGATCTTCGTCACGTTCTTCCGCGTCGTCGCCGGGCTGTCGAAACTGCGGCTGTATCACGAGGTTTCCGTCTTCGACGCAAAACATCAGGTCTACGAATACGTGAACTGCCATCCGCGCACCGGACTGATGCGCGACGCCGTCGCCATCGCCCGCTGACCCCCGCCGGCGCCAGCCACCGCTGGCGGTGCCGCTTACCAAACTGGAGAATGTCGATGGCCATCAAACGCCCGACTCGCGAACAACTGTCCGACATCGCAGCCGGTTTCGGCTTTCATGTCGATTCCCGCCAACTCGCCGAATACGACGATGCGCTGCAGGCGAACTTCGACGCGTACGACGTGATCGACGCGCTGCCCGACCATCTGCCCACCGTCTCGTATCCGCGCACGCCCGGCGACCGCCCGGAAGGCGACGAGAACCGTTACGGCGCATGGGCGCGCAAGAGCACGATCCACGGCGCCGCCGACGGTAAGCTGCGCGGCAGGACGGTGGCCATCAAAGACAACATCTGCGTCGCCGGTGTGCCGATGCGCAACGGCGCAAGCACGTTCGAGGGCTACGTGCCCGATATCGATGCGACCGTCGTCGCGCGGGTGCTCGACGCCGGCGCGACGATCGCCGGCAAGGCGACCTGCGAGTACTACTGCTTTTCCGGCGGCTCGCACACGAGCGCGTCGGGGCCGGTGCACAATCCGCGCAAGGCAGGACACTCGGCCGGCGGCTCGTCGTCCGGCTGTGGTGCGCTGGTCGCGAGCGGCGAGGTCGACATGGCGCTCGGCAGCGACCAGGGCGGCTCGGTGAGAATCCCGTCCGCCTATTGCGGCATCTACGGGATGAAGCCGACGCACGGGCTCGTGCCATACACCGGCGCGATGCCGATCGAGGCGACCGTCGATCATCTCGGGCCGATGACGAGCACCGTGCTCGACAACGCGCTGCTGCTCGACGTCATCGCGGGCGACGACGGGCTCGATCCGCGCCAACGGATGTTGCCGCCGCGCGCCGATTATCTCGGTGCGATCCGCGACGGCATCTCGGGCCTGCGGATCGGTGTTCTGCGCGAGGCGTTCGGGCTCGCGAATTCGGAGAAAGCGGTCGACGAGGCCGTGCGGGTCGCCGCGCGCCAGTTGCGCAAGCTGGGCGCGAGCGTCGACGAAGTGTCCGTGCCGCTGCATGCGGCCGGCACCGCCATCTGGCTGCCGATCGCGGCCGAGGGGGCGACGCAGCAGATGATGAAAGGCAACAGCCACGGTTTCAACTGGGGCGGCCTGTACGTGACCGGCATGATCGATCATCACGCGGGCTGGCGTGAGCGCGCCGACGAACTGCCGGATACCGTGAAGGTGACGATGCTGCTCGGCGAATATTTCACGAGCCGATATCGCGGGCGTTACTACGCGAAGTGCCAGAATCTCGCGCGACGCTTGCGATCGGCTTACGATGCGGCCCTGCAGACGTATGACGTATTGCTGATGCCGACCGTCCCGGTGCGCGCGTCGGAACTGCCGAAGCCTGGCTGTGCGGTGTCCGAATCGCTGACGCGGGCGTTCGAGATGCTCGCGAATACGGCGCCGTTCGACGTGTCCGGGCATCCGGCCATGTCGCTGCCGTGCGGGGTGGCTGACGATCTGCCGATCGGGCTGCAACTGGTCGGGCGCCGCTTCGATGAGGCGACGATCTACCGCTGCGCCTATGCGTATGAACAGTCTTCCGACTGGCGTCAGGCGGCATTCGCATGACATGCCCGGCGCGGCAGCGCTTCGCCGCCGCGCCGCATGTCGGTCCGACCGGCAACGCGGCTTGCACCGTTGCCGATTGGACAAGGCGCTTTTGAACGGGCACGCTACCGGCTGCGTGTTGGCTAACCCATGTGGGGCACGACCATGACGATGCGTCCTTTCCCGCGCGCCGCGAGCTGCGACGCGCCCGGCCCGGCGTCCGGCAGCCCGCCGGTCGAATGGACGAATTCGGCGATCGAGGTGGCGACCGACGGCTCGGTCAGCCAGCGTATCGAGTTTTGGCGCGAGACGATTCTGCGCTTGTTCGCGGACGTGCAGATCGCGGCCGTGCAGAAAGCCGATTTCTTCGGCCAGGTGCGGCAGCGCAAATGCGAAAAGATGCGAATCTCGGAAATCTACGCCAGCGAGCAGGCCGTGATCCGGCGCTATCGCCAGGCGCGGAGCGAGTATGAGGACAAGTATTTCGGCGTCTTGATGCTCGAGGGCAGCCAGTCGGTCGAGCAGGACGGCAAGATCGTCACGCTGCGCCCCGGGGATTTTGCGATCTACGATGCGACCCGGCCTCACCACCTGCAGTTCGGCCAGTCGTGGCGCGAGATCGTCGTCAGCATTCCCCGCGCGACCCTGAACCAGCTCGTCATCGGGATGGAGCACCGCACGGCCTGCCCGACGCAAACCGGGGAGGGCGTCGGCAGCGTCATGCGTGCGTTTCTCGAGCAGATGTCGTCGCAGATCCGCAGCGTGACCGAGGACGAGATGCGGCAGTTGTCGGATACCGCGATCTCGCTGATCGCGATGACGCTCGGCGGCATGCAGCGCAACGACCTCGCGCAATCGAGGATGAAGGCGTTGACGCTGACGCGTGTCAAACGGCATCTGGTCGAGCACCTGCACGATCCGGAGCTGAGCCCGATGATGATCGAGCGGTCGATCGGGATGTCGTCGCGGTACATCAACAAGCTGTTCGAGGCCGAAAACACGTCGCTGATGCGTTACGTATTGAACCTGCGGCTCGAACGGTGCGCACAGGATCTTGCGAATCCGCAATGCGCGATGCTGCGCGTGTCCGACATCGCGTTGCGCTGGGGATTCAACGACATGTCGCATTTCAGTCGCGTGTTTCGGGAGCGGTTTGCGATGTCGCCGCGGGCGTGGCGCGAGCAGGGCGGCAAACCGCACGCGTAACCCGTCCCGGGCGGCGTTCGCGGCAGTCAAGCGCCGGTCGGAAGCGCGGCGGGACGTCGACTGGCGCGGCCGCCGTCAGTGCAGCGCGCTCGGCGCGTGCGCCGGCCGGGTCTCGTGCCGGTCGGCCGGAGGCAGCGGGCCGCCGGCGCAGGGTTTCGTCGAGACCGAGAAGCCGAACGTGTTGACGCCGCCCGAACACGCGACGAATACGCTGCCGCCGTGCATCTCGGCCACGGCCTTGACGATCGACAGCCCCAGCCCGTGGTTCTCCTTGCTGTTCGCGCGCGCTTCCTCGAGCCGGTAGAAGCGCTCGAATACGTGCGAGCGCCGGGCGGGGTCGATCGGCTCGCCGGGGTTCGCGACGGACATTTCGACCAGCGTGTCACGGCGCACGATCGTCACGCTGACCGTCGCGCCGGGCGCCGAGTGCTGGATCGCGTTGATCAGCAGGTTCGTCATCGCGCGGCGGAACAGCGACGGATCGACGGCCGCGCGCGCGTCGCCGTGCAGCTCGGCGCGCAACTGCGCTTCGTCGAGCGGGATTTCGAGGAAGTCGAGCATGCGCCGCACTTCGTCGGCGAGCGACACGTCCTTCAGGTCGGTCGCGCGTTCGCCGCGGTCGCTGCGCGACAGGAACAGCATGTCGTTGATGATCACGCGCAGCCGCTCGAATTCCTCGAGGTTCGACTGCAGCGTCCGCTCCATCCGCTCGACCGTGCGGTCGCGGCTGGTCAGCGCGACCTGGGTCTGGCCGATCAGGATGCTGACCGGCGTGCGCAGCTCGTGCGCGACGTCCGCGTTGAACGCCTCGAGCCGCGCGTAGGTTTGCTGGATGCGGTCGAGCGCACCGTTGAACGACGTGGCGAGGTCGCGCAGCTCGGGCGGCAGCGCGTCGGTCTGCAGCCGCTGGCGGCGATTCGCGAGGCTGATCGCCGAGGCGTCCTGCGACAGCCGGTCGAGCGGCGCGAGCCCGAAGCGGGCCACCGCGCGGCTCAGCAGCAGCGTGATGATCGTGGCGATCGTGATCAGCCCGGCGAGCGTCCAGCCGAAGCGGCGCAGCATCCGCTGCGTGCGCTCGCACGAGCTGGCGACGGTCAGCTTCAGCGGCGGCCGCTCGCCGTTGCCGGCCACCATGACGGTCTTCGTCATCACGTCGTAGGTGCTGTGGTTCAGCGCATAGCGCTGGAACGCGCCGAACGGTGCGCCGACGGGCACGCCGTCGACGGGCGTGCCGAAGCGGAAATCCGGATTCGGGCTGTCGACCTGGTAGTGCGTCGAGCCGTCGGGCGGTTCGAGGTCGGCGAGCTTTTCCTGCATGAGACGCCCGCGCATGGCCGTGGTCGCATGCGACACGATCATCTCGGCAACCTTGGTGCGCGTATCGAGCGTCGCGCGCAGCTCGGCGAACAACTGGCGCTCCATCATCACGAACAGCCCGCAGCCCACCAGCGTGAACACGAGCAGCGACACGATGCCGAACATCGCCGACAGCCGCAGGACGATCGAGCGTTTCATGCCGGCCTCTCGGTGTCGCCGTCCTCGCGCGCCTCGAGCACGTAGCCCATGCCGCGGATCGTGTGCAGCAGCTTGTCCGTGAACGGGCCGTCGAGTTTCGCGCGCAGGCGCTTGATCGCCGTTTCGACGACGTTCGCGTTGCTGTCGAAGTTCACGTCCCACACGAGTTCGGCGATGGTCGTCTTCGACAGCACCTCGCCGCTGCGCCGCGCGAGCACGCCGAGCAGCTGGAATTCCTGCGCGGTCAGGTCGAGCCGCGTGCCGTCGCGCGTCGCGCGGCGGCCGATCAGGTCGACCCGCAGGTCGCCGATCGAGATCAGCGTCGATTCCTGCACGCGGGCGCGGCGCGTCAGCGCGCGCAGCCGCTCGATCAGCTCGAGGAACGAGAACGGCTTGGTCAGGTAGTCGTCGGCGCCGCCGCGCAAGCCCCGCACGCGGTCGTCGACACGGTCGCGCGCGGTCAGCATGATGACGGGCGTCTGCTTCTGCGCGCGCAGTGCACGCAGCACGCCGAAGCCGTCCAGCTTCGGCAGCATCACGTCGAGCACGACCACGTCGTAGTCGAATTCGACGGCTTTCCACGCGCCGTCCTCGCCGTCGAGCGCGGTGTCGACGACCCAGCCTTCCTCGGTCAGGCCGCTCTTCAGGTATTCAACGACTTTCGGTTCGTCTTCGACGATCAGGACTTTCATGTTCGAATCCGTTGTCCGGGTAATCCGGTTAAGGGCTCGGGTGCGCCGGGGCCGGGGCGGGCACCGGCGCTGCCGTGGCGACCTCGGCCGGCGCGGGGCCGCCCGCGGCTTGGCCATCCCAGCCGCCGCCCAGCGCCTTCGCGAGAAACACGACGAGCGCCGCGCGCTGGCCCTGGATCTGCACGGCCTGCCGCTCGCTCGTCAGCAATTGCTGCTGGGCCGTCAGCACGTCGATGAACGGCGTCAGGCCGCCCGCGTAGCGATCCTGCGCGAGCGACACGAGCTTGCGCGCGTCGTCGACGGCCGCGGCGGCCTGCTGCGCCGCCTCGGCGAGCACCGACAGGCCCGTGACCGCATTCTGCACCTCCTGGAACGCGGTGAGTACGGTCTGCCGGTAGCTGGCCTGCGCGGCGACATAGCCGGCCTGCGCGAAATCGACGCCGGCCTTCAGCTTGCCGCCTTCGAACAGCGGCTGGCTGAGCGACCCGCCGACCGACCACAGCAACGCCGGCACGTTGAACAGGCCGGCGAAGCGCGTCGCATCCCAGCCGATATCGGGCGACAGCGTGATGCGCGGGAAATACGCGGCGCGCGCGACGCCGATCTGCGCATTCGCGGCGGCCATCGCGCGCTCGGCCGACGCGACGTCGGGGCGCCGCTGCAGCACGTCGCTCGGTAGGCCGGTCGGCAGCGCCGGCGCGTTGATCGGCACGACGCGCGGTGCGATCGAGAAGGCGGGGGCCGGCGTGCCGACCAGCGTCGCGATCGCGGTTTCGACCTGCACGCGCTGCTGGAGCAGCAACTGCGCCTGCGTGCGCGTCGCGTCGAGCTGCGCGCGCTGCTGCAGCAGGTCGAGGCCCGACACCGCACCGAGGTCGTGGCGCGCGCTCACGTAGTCGAGCGCCTTCTGCTGCAGGTCGATCGAGCGCTTGACGACGTCGATCTCGGTGTCGAATTCGCGCAGCGCGAAATAGCTCGACGCGAGATTGGCGGTCAGCACCAGGCGCGCGTTCGCGAAATCGTCGCCGGCCTGCTCGGTGGTCGCCTGCGCCGATTCGACGGTGCGCCGCACGCGGCCGAACAGGTCGAGTTCGTAGCTGACGGCCGCGCCGACCTGGATCTCGTTCTGCACGGTCGACGTGCTTTTCGTCGCGTAGTTGGTTTGCGGCCGGTCGGCGGAGATCTTGAAGCGCTGGCCGCTCGCGTTCAGGCCGACGGCCGGATACTGCGCCGAGGCGACCGACGCGAGCGTCGCCTTCGCCTGGTCGTAGCGCGCGGCGACGGCTTTCAGGTTCTGGTTGTTGCGCAGCGCGTCGGCTTCCAGCGCGTCGAGCTGCGGATCGCCGAACGCGGTCCACCATGCCGGGTCGAGCGGCGCGCGGGCCGGCGCGGCCGGATGCCAGTACGCATCCGCCGGGTCGAGCCGCCACGCGGCCGGCGTGTCGACGTCGGGCCGCCTGTAATCGGGGCCGACCGTGCAGCCGGCGAGCGCGGCGGCGAGCGCAACCGACGTGATGGAGACGGCGGCGGGCCGCCGGCGGACGCGCAGCGCGATCACGACTTCGCCTCCGCGGCGCCGGAGGCCGGCTTCGCGGCCGGCGCCGTGACGATCACCGGGTCGCCGTTCGCGAGCGCGTCGCTCGGGTTCGTGACGAGGCGGTCATTCGGCGTGAGCGGGCCGTCGACCTCGAGCGTCTGCCCGATCGTGCGCACGACCGTCACCTGCTTCAGCCGCACCCGGCCGTTCGCATCGACGGTGGCGACCGTCGGGCCCTCGGCGCGGAACAGCAACGTATTGGCCGGCACCTGCAGGCGGCCGACCGGCGTCATCGGCAACGTCGCCTGCACGTACGCGCCGGGCAGCAGCTTGCCGTCCGGGTTCGGCAGCGTGATCTCGATCTGCAGCGAGCGCGTCGCGACGTCGATCGCCTCGGACGTGCGCGTGACCGTCCCGTCGAAGGTCCGGCCCGGCAGCTCGGCCTGCGCGACGCTCACGTGCTGGCCGACCTTCACCTGCTGCGCGTACGCCTGCGGCACCTGCACGTAGAGGCGCAGCCGGTCGGCCTGCACGACCGTGAACAGCGAGCGGCCCGCGTTGCCGGAACTGACGAGATCGCCGACGTCGACGTTGCGCTGCGTGACGATCCCGTCGATCGGCGCGGCGATCCGCTGGAAGCCCTTCAGTTCGGTGAGGCGGCGCATGTTCGCATCGGCCGCGGCGAGGTTCGCGGTGCCCTGGTTGAACGCGCCTTGCCGGTCGTCGAGTTCCTGCTGCGAGACGGCATCGCGCTGGCGCAATTGCTGCGCGCGGTCGAACGACGTCTTCGCGAGCGCGAGTGCGGCTTGCGCCTGCTGGCGCTGCGCGGTGGCCTGCGCGAGTTCCTGGTTCAGCTCGGGCGTGTCGAGTTCGGCGAGCGTCTGGCCCTGCTTCACGTGCGCGCCGATGTCGGCCTGCCAGCGCAGCACGTAGCCGCTCGCGCGGGCATAGATCGGCGCCTCGACGAAGCCGCGCAGCGTGCCGGGCAGCGTCAGCTTGCCGCCGGTGGCCGCATCGACCGGATGCGCGACGGTCACGTACTGACGCGTGTTCTGCTCGGCGACCGCGTCGAGCCGGTTGTGGTTCAGCACGTTGACGACGACCGTGCGCGCGGCGCCGGCGGCCAGCAGCACGCCGATCACGACCAGGACGATTTTCCCGCGTCGCGACACCGACGACCGTGTCGGCAGGTGCATGCCGTGTTCGTCCACCTGGATGCCGACGGCGCTGTGATGTTTCTCTTCCATGAATTCAACCAAATCAACCGGGTAGTGGGACGAAAGTCAGTGGCCGGCCTGGCGCGCACGCCGGCGGGCCAGCCGCGCATGCACGCCGCCGAACACCAGCGGCACGAACAGCAGGGTCGACACGGTCGCGAACAGCAGCCCGCCGATCACCGCGCGGCCGAGCGGCGCATTCTGCTCGGCGCCTTCGCCGAGGCCGAGCGCCATCGGCACCATCCCGATGATCATCGCGAGCGCCGTCATCAGCACCGGCCGGATCCGTGTCGCGCCGGCTTCCAGCGCGGCCGTGAGCGGCGGCGCGCCGTCCGCGAGGCGCTGGCGCGCGAACGACACGACCAGGATGCTGTTCGCGGTCGCGACGCCCACCGTCATGATCGCGCCCGTCAGCGCGGGCACGCTCAGGTGCGTGCCGGTGATGAACAGCATCCAGACGATGCCGGCGAGCGCGGCCGGCATCGCGCTGATGATGATCAGCGGGTCGAGCCACGACTGGAAATTGACGACGATCAGCAGGTAGACCAGCACGATCGCCATCGCGACGCCCGCGCCGAGGCCGATATACGACGTGCGCATCGTCTCGATCTGGCCGCGCATCGTCAGCTCGGTGCCGCGCGGCAGCGCCGCGCGCGCACCGGACACGATGCGGTCGATCTCGCCGGCCACCGCGCCGAGGTCGCGGCCTTCGACGCTCACGTACACGTCGATCGCCGGGCGGATGTTGTAGTGCGTGATCACGGCCGGGTTCGCGGTGCTGCGCACCTGCACGAGGTTGCCGAGCAGTTGCAGCGGCATGCCCGTGCGGCCGCTCGCCGAGATCGGCGTGCCGAGCAGGTCGTCGACCGACGAAATGTTGTATTGCGGGGTCTGGATCTGCAGCGGGTACTGGACCCCGCTGCGCGGGTTGATCCAGAACGACGGCGTGGTCTGAGAACTGCCGGACAGCGAGATCAGCATGTTCTGCGCGACGTTCTGCGCGGAGAGATTGAGCTGCTGCATGCGCGTACGGTCCATGTCGGCCAGCAGGGTCGGTTCGTCGTTACGTTGCAGCACGTGCACGTCGACGGCGCCGGGGATTTGCCTGATCTTTTTCATCAGGCTGCTCGCGATAGTCATGTTACTCGCGAGATCGTTGCCGAGCACCTGCAGGTCGATCGCGGCCGGTTGGCCGAAGTTGAGGATCTGCGTGATGATGTCCGACGGCTGGAAGAAGAACTCGACGCCCGGGAAGCGCTCGGGCAGCACTTGGCGCAGCGCCTGCACGTAGTGCTGGGTCGCGCGGTGGCCGGGCTTCAGCGCGATCAGCAGCTCGCCGTCGAGCGTGCCGATCGTGCCCGCGTTGCTGTACGACAGGTTGATGCCGCTCACCGGCAGGCCGAGGTTGTCGACGATCGCGCCGAGTTCGTCGGGCGGCACGGTGTCGCGGATCACGCGCTCGACCTGGTCGGCGAGGCGCGCGGTTTCCTCGATCCGGTAGCCGGTCGGCGCGCGCATGTGCAGCCGGATGTTGCCGGAATCCGCATTCGGGAAGAAGTCGCGGCCGAGCACGAACACGAGGCCCGTCGACAGCACGCAGAAGCCGAGGAAGCACATCGCGTAGAAGCGGCGGCGCACCAGCAGGATGCTGAGCAGCACGATGTACCACGCGCGCAGCCGCTCGAACGCCGCGTTGAACGCATGATGGATGCGCGCGAAGCGCGACGTCGCATGGCCGGCGCCAGTGCCCGCCTGCTGCGGGCGGAACAGCAGCATCGCGAGCGTCGGCACCAGCGTGCGCGACAGCACGTACGACGCGAGCATCGCGAACACGACCGCTTCCGCGAGCGGCACGAACAGGAAGCGCGCGACGCCCGTCAGGAAGAACATCGGCACGAACACGATACAGATGCACAGCGTCGACACGAACGCGGGCACCGCGATCTCGCCCGCGCCTTCGAGGATCGCGTCGTGCAGGTTCGTGCCGAGATGCAGGTGCCGCTCGATGTTCTCGATCGTCACCGTCGCATCATCCACCAGGATCCCGACCGCGAGCGCGAGCCCGCCGAGCGTCATGATGTTGATGGTCTCGCCGAGCGCGGACAGCGCGATCAGCGACGTGAAGATCGACAGCGGGATCGAGATCGCGATGATCAGCGTGCTGCGCCAGTTGCCGAGGAACAGCAGGATCATCATCGCGGTCAGCACGGCGGCGATCAACGCCTCGTGGATCACGCCCTGGACGGCCGCGTTGACGAACACCGACTGGTCGAACAGCGGCGTGATCGTGAGCCCTTCGGGCAGCGTCGGGATCACCTTCGGCAGCAGCGCCTTCAGGTCCGACACGACCTTGAGCGTCGACGCATCGCCGCTTTTCAGGATCGAGATGAGCACGCCGCGCTGGCCGTTCTGGCGCACGACGTTGGTCTGCGGCGCGAAGCCGTCGCGCACCGACGCCACCTCGCGCAGGTAGGTGGTCGCGCCGTTGATGGTCTGGACCGGCAGGCTGCTGATGTCGGCGACGGTGTCGGCCGAGGCGTTCGTGTCGATCCGGTATTCGGTCTGGCCCATCTTCGCGGTGCCGGTCGGCAGCACGAGGTTCTGTGCGTTGACCGCGTTGACGATGTCGGCGGGCGTGAGCCCTTTCGCCTGCAGCGCCTGCGGATCGAGGTCGATCGCGACCACGCGCGTGCGGCCGCCGTACGGGAACGGGATCTGCACGCCCGGCACCGTGATCAGTTGCGGGCGCAGGAAGTTGAGCGCGATGTCGGCGAGCGACTGTTCGCTGAGCGTCTTGCTCGACAGCCCGAGCTGGATCACCGGGATGCTCGACGCCGAATAGGTGATCACGAGCGGCGGCGTCGCGCCCTGCGGCATCTGCCGCACGATCGCCTGTGCGGACGAGACCGTCTGCGCGATCGCCGTCTGCACGTTCGCGCCCGGCTGCAGGAACACCTTCACGACCGCGATGCCGGGCAACGACGTCGATTCGACGTGCTGGATGTTGTTGACGGTCGTCGTCAGGATCCGCTCATGCACGGACGTGATGCGATTCGTCATCTCGGTCGCGGAGAAGCCGCTGTAATTCCAGATGACGCTGATCACGGGAATGTTGATCGCGGGCAGCACGTCGACCGGCGTGCGCATCAGCGCAAGCGGGGTGGCCAGCACGATCATGATGGCCATCACGATGAACGTGTAGGGGCGCTTGAGCGCGAGATTGACGATCCACATGGAGGCAGCGGGGCGGGCGGTGATCAGGCGTGGGTAAAGGGCACCCGAATGATAGGCGTCGGCGTGGAACGGGTTACTGTCGCGAAACTGGCGGAATTGTCAGGTGGGGGCGGGGCGGCCGATTGCCGATTCAGCAGAGGAAACGCCGCGCGGCGCGATGGCCGGAAAACGGCTGCGATACCGGATGGGCGCGCTGCGTCGATGGCGATTCCGTTCATCGGCGCGCGCTCAGATCTGCTCCATCCCGACACGCGCGAGCGCCCCGAGATCGACGACGTCGATCTGGTTGTACGCGAGCCGCAGCGCGCCGAGCTTCTCGAGCTGCTGCAGCGCCTGGTTGATGCGCTGTCGCGATACGCCGACGAGCATCCCCAGTTCCTCCTGCGAGATCGACAGCGACGGGCCGGTGTCCGGGTACAGGTCGGGGTTGAAGAGCTGCGCGAGCGCCTGCGCGACGCGTGCGTCGACATCCAGCAGCCGGCTGTTCTGGATCGACGCGATGAACTCGCCCATCCGGTTGTTCAACTGATGGATCACGAAGCGCGTGAACGGCAGGCTCGTATCGAGCAACGCATGGAACGTGTCGACCGGCACGAACAGCACGGTCGAGCGCTGGATCGCGACGACCTCGTACTTGCGCAACTCGCGCTTGATCACGCTGCCTTCGCCGAACCAGCCGCCCGACGGCACGCCGGAGAACGTGCAGCCGCGCCCCGACGCATTGAAGATCGCGAGCTTCAGCAGCCCGCGGTGCACGCCGATCCAGTATTCGGATGGCGCGAGCCGATGCGCGATCACATCGCCGGCCTCGCACTGCTCGACGCGCGACTGCGCGAGCACGAGCGCCTGGTGCTCGGGCGCGAGCGTGCGGAACCACGCGCACTGGCCGAACAGCGTGGCCAGCGCCGGCAGCGGGCCCGGTTCGGGCAGCGCGTCGGCGGGATGAGCGGGCGCGTCGGGCGGGGCAGCGAGAGGGTCGTGCATGGGTGCGGGTTTGCGAGGATAGGGATAACGCGCAGCGCGTGAAAGGCACTCTGTCGTTTCGATGACAGACGGCTCACAATAGCGCCCGTTAGGCTGTCGGCAATTGAACCACATCAAAACGATCCGGGGTGGATGCACCCCGGTCGACAGGACACGGGAGACAGGATCATGACGCAGATGTTCGAGGCCGGACTCGGCCGCCGCGACGCGAATTACGTGCCGCTCACCCCGATCGACTTCCTGGTCAGGACGGCCGAAGTCTACGGCGAGCGCCTTGCGATCGTGCACGGCGACGTGCGCCGCACCTGGGGCGAGACCTACACGCGCGCGAAGCAACTGGCGAGCGCGCTCGCGCGGCTCGGCGTCGAGCGCGGCGACACGGTCGCGGCGATGCTGCCGAACATTCCGGCGATGGTCGAGGCGCACTTCGGCGTGCCGATGGCCGGCGCGGTGCTGAACACGATCAACACGCGGCTCGACGTGTCGTCGGTGCTGTTCATGCTGCGTCATGGCGAGGCGAAGGTGCTGATCGTCGACACCGAATACGCGGAGTTCGCGCATCGCGCGGCGCTCGAGGTGCCGGGCCTGAAGATCGTCAGCGTGGCCGACGCGATGCCGGCCGACCCCGCACGCTTCGCGGGCGCGACCGACTACGAGGCGCTCGTCGCGAGCGGCGACGCCGACTACGCATGGACGCCGCCCGCCGACGAATGGGAGGCGATCGCGCTGAACTACACGTCCGGCACGACCGGTGATCCGAAGGGCGTCGTCTACCACCATCGCGGCGCGTATCTCGCGGCGGTCAGCAACCTCCTCGAATGGGACATGCCGAAGCACGCCGTCTACCTGTGGACGCTGCCGATGTTCCACTGCAACGGCTGGTGCTTCCCGTGGGCCGTCGCGGCGCGTGCGGGCGTGAACGTCTGCCTGCGCAAGTTCGATGCGAAGACGGTGTTCGACCTGATCCGCCGCGAACGCATCACGCATTACTGCGGCGCGCCGATCGTGCAGAGCGCGATCGCGAACGCACCGGCCGAATTCCGTGAAGGCATCGACCACACGGTGCACGCGATGGTCGCGGGTGCGGCGCCCGCGCCGGCCGTGATCGCGAAGATGAAGGAGATCGGCTTCGACCTGCTGCACGTGTACGGACTGACCGAGGTCTACGGCCCGGCGACCGTCTGCGCGAAGCAGTCGCACTGGGAGGCACTGAGCGACGACGAGCGCGCGCGGCTCAACGCGCGCCAGGGCGTGCGCTATCACCTGGAGGCGGGCGCGACGGTGCTCGATCCCGACACGATGGCGCCGGTGCCGGCCGATGGCGAGACGCTCGGCGAGATCATGTTCCGCGGCAACATCTGCATGAAGGGCTACCTGAAGAACCCGAAGGCGACCGACGACGCGTTCCACGGCGGCTGGTTCCATACCGGCGATCTCGCGGTGCTGATGCCGGACGGCTATATCCGGATCAAGGATCGCAAGAAGGACATCATCATCTCGGGCGGCGAGAACATCTCGAGCATCGAGGTCGAGGATGCGCTGTACCGGCACCCTGCGGTGGCGGTGGCAGCCGTCGTCGCGATGCCCGACCCGAAGTGGGGCGAGGTGCCGTGTGCGTTCGTCGAGCTGCGCGAAGGCGCGAGCGTGACCGAGGCGGAGATCGTCGCGCATTGCAAGGCGCTGCTGGCGGGCTTCAAGGTGCCGAAGGCCGTGCGGTTCGGCGAACTGCCGAAGACGTCGACCGGCAAGATCCAGAAGTTCCAGCTGCGCAACGCGGTGGGATCGGACAAGGCGATCGATCTGGCAGGCGACGACAAGAACAAGAAGTAGGCGATGGGCCGGCCGTCGCCGGCCAGCCGTTCTCCGTCACGCCTTCCGTTCGAGCCGGAACACGCTGACCGCATCCGACAGGTGCGCGGCCTGGTCGCGCAGCGCGACGGCCGCGCGTTCGGCATCCGAGATCAGCATCGCGTTCTGCTGCGTCGCGTCGCCGATCTGCGTGACGGCCAGGTTCACCTGCTCGATACCGGTCGACTGTTCGCGCGACGCGGCGCTGATTTCGCCGATCAGCGTGCTGACCTGGTCGACGCGCGCGACGATGTCGCGCATCGTGCCGCGTGCGGCCTCCGCGATCCGGTAACCCTGTTCGACGGTCGTCGACGACTCGGCGCTCAGCGCGTCGATCTCCTTGACCGCGGCCGCGCTGCGCTGCGCGAGCGCGCGCACTTCGGCCGCGACCACCGCGAAGCCCTTGCCGTGTTCGCCCGCGCGCGCGGCCTCGACGGCCGCGTTCAGCGCCAGGATGTTGGTCTGGAACGCGATGCCTTCGATCGCGCCGGTGATCTCGGCGATCCGGCGCGTCGCGCGGCCGATGTCGTCCATCGTCGCGACCACGCGCTGCACCGCGGCGTCGCCGTTCGTCGCGGCGGCCGACGCGTCCGCGACCAGCGCATTGGCTTGCGCCGCGTGCTCGGCACTCTGCTGCACGGCGGCGGTGATCTGTTCCATGCTGGCGGCCGTCTGTTCGACGCTGCTCGCCTGCGTCGCGATCCGCGCGGCGATGTCGCTGCTGCCGGCGGCAATGTCGACCGTGCCGCGCGCGATGTCCGCGGAGCTGTTGCGCACCTGCGCGACGATCCGCGCGAGGCCGTCGCCGATCCCGTCGACCGCCTGCACGAGCCGGCCGATCTCGTCGTCGCCGGCCTGGCCGCGCGTGGCCGCGCCATCGCGGATGCGCACGCTGAGATCGCCCGCCGCATAGCGTTCGGAGGCCCGTGCCGCCGCATCGAGCGGCCGGCTCACGACGCGGCGCACCACGATGACGAACAGCGTCGCGAACGCCGCGACGAGCACGGCGCCGATCATCAGGAAGCGGTTGCGGGTGGCGCGCATGGTGGCGAGCAGTTCGTCGTCGAGCGCGATGCCGCCGACGAGCCACTGCCACTGCGGAATCGTCGTGAACGACACGAATTTGGCGGTCGGGCCGCCATCGTGCGCGGCCGGGTCGGTCGACGTGTACGCGAGCCGCCCCTGGCCGGTTGCGAGCATCTGCGCGTACGGCGCGCGCGTGTCGTCGGCCCGCTGGCCGTCGGCGTCCGGATGCACGACGAAGGTGCCGCGCGACGGGCCCTGCGACGCATCGAGCACGAAGTAGTAGCCGTTGTCGCCGATCTTCAGCGAGCGGATGCCGTCCTCGACGAGCTTGAGTTCGGCGCCGATGTCGAGGCCGACGAACAGCGCGCCGATCACGCGGCCGGTCGCATCGGTCACCGGCTTGTACTGCGTGATGTACGGCCGGCCGAACAGCTTCGCGAGGCCCGTGTAGCTGCGTCCGGCGACGAGCGGTGCGTACGCGGGGCCGGCACGGTCGAGTTTCGTCCCGACGGCACGCGCGCCGTCCTGCTTCTTCAGCGACGTCGTGATGCGCACGAAATCGTCGCCGTCGCGCGCGAAGATCGTCGCGATCGCGCCGCTTTTCTTCAGGAACTGGTCGGGAATCGAATAGTCGAGGTCGAGCGGCTGGCCGCCCGCGAGCAGGGTCGGCGCGGCAACGCCGCCGATGTCGACGGTGCGCGCCGGGTCGAGCGAGAAATCGGGCGGCAGGAAGCTCGCGAACAGCGACATCGAGCGGTTCGCTTCGGCCGACAGCGCCTTGTCGAACAGGTCGACCATCGCGCGGATCGACTGTTCCTTGTCGACGATCCGCATGTGTGCTTCTTCAGCCAGCTGCTGGCCGGCGAAATGAGCGAGTGTCCACGCGAACACGGTAAACAGCACGGCGACGAGTGCGCACGCCAGCGCCGCGAGACGCGCGCCGACGCTCACCCGGCCCAATTGAGTCAATCTCATGGAACATCCTGAGTGGGGAGGGAGAGGAGGCGGAACGCACGCGTCACCGCTAGTCGTCCGGTTAATACGGCAACTTCGGCGAAATCTTTAGCGGCGCGTGGTCGATGGCGGTGCCGGCAGGTGCGGCCGTCGCGCGGGCGGGCGACGAGAGGCGGGAGTCAGTGCGTCACGAGCCACGCGATCGCGAGATACCGCGCGACCTTCGCGACGGTGACGATCGCGAGGAACGACGGCAGCGGCTCGCGCAGCACGCCGGCGATCATCGTCAGCGGATCGCCGATCGCGGGCGCCCAGCTCAGCAGCAGCGACCAGCGGCCGTAGCGCGCATACCAGCGCTCGGCGCGCGCAAGTGCGGCGGGCTTGACGGGAAACCAGCGGCGCTCGCGGAAGTGCTCGATGCCGCGCCCGAGCGCCCAGTTGATCACCGAGCCGGCGACGTTGCCGATGCTCGCGACGAGCACGAGTGCCCACACGGGTTCGCGCCCGGCGAGCAGCAAGCCGGCGAGGACGGCTTCGGACTGGAGCGGGAACAGGGTCGCGGCGACCATCGACACGGCGAACAGGCCGCCGTAAGTGAGCAATTCGGACATCGCGCGATTGTACCGGGCACACTCTAGGCTCCTCACGTAAGCAGAGTAGGTAGCCGACTTGTCCTTGGCAGTTCCAAAGGTTCGCCACAGGCAAAGGAAGCATTCACGCGTGAAGGCACCTTCGAACTGGCCGCGAACAAAATCCGGGCGACATTCTTTAACGAAGTTGAGCGAAGATAAATCGCATTGGCGCCTAGTATCCTTTCATTGCAAGGAGCGGCGGGCAATTCGGTTCGGGAAATCATAGCTCGATCCGTCTGATTTCGATTTGCCTTTTTTGACATAGAATGGAGTTTCACCTCAATGTCATGATTTCGATTTGGATGTTGAGAATCACATAAAATTTTGGATTCTAAAATGAAAAAGAAGAGCGAAGAGACCAGTAAGTCAAGTGGGCGATCTAGTACCCTTTCGATTCGCCTAATGAACAAAGGGGCTTCTGTCAAAGATGGCTTGCGCTCGGGGCACACAATGATCGAGCGAGAAAGCGACGGTGGATATCTGTATACGGCACAGTCTGAAGACGCCCCGCCAAGCTGGGTCAAAATTGTCCGCGAATTTTCTACAGAAGATCTTCCAGATTTGACCAATCGTCACTGCTCGGCAGTTCTGTTTTTGGAGATTACTCCTTCTGATCTGCGGATGAGTAAACGATTTTTTGCGATAACGTTTGGTAGTGGTCACCTTTTCCTTAATCCGGACTCTTACGTCAAAAATTTCGGATTGCGTGTGACGCTCAATGCGGTGGCCCGAAGTAATTTGCGCAATGTGGATGTCGCTCTATTGGATACCACTCTTATTCAGAAGAGAATTCAGGCAAGTAGAAAATCTGATTTGCGCGATTTTGGTATTGATGAGCAGAGTGATTTGTTGCGCCTGGCCGGTGGGGCCCCTACTGATAGAGAGTTTGCTCGCGCGCTGGTTGGGAAGGATGCCTTGTCTCTCACGGCAAAAATAGATCCTGTAAAGATTGCCGAGAAATGTAGAGAAGCATTTGATTTATATTGTGAAAAACATTACGAGAGAGATTTTAAATTTATTGATTATATAGTTCCGGAAAATAGCCAAAATGTTATAAAGGTTCTTGATAGGAAGGTGTTTGATTCATTGAAATCGATGGTTGATGGAAAGTCGTCAAGCCTTCATATTGCGATTCCTGAGATGATTAACCCGGAGGATGCGTTTGAAATTGGATATTACGGGAGTGGACTTAGATCGGGGAGTAAGGTGACATATCCGGATGTTGAAATTGAAGACTATGTGTCGGAGCTTCGATCTGGACGTATGGCGGATATTGCTGACATGTCGGAATTGAAGGCTAGTCACGAAATTCGTGTAATTGTCAATGGTGAGGGGGATAAGCGTCAGCGGCAGAGATTATATGATTGCTTTATCTTCGAGGCAAAATATGGCGGTGCAACTTATGTGCTATTCGCTGGATCATGGTATCGAATTGATGGTGAATATTATGTGCGAGTGGTTGCGAATTTTGAGAAATATGTATCAAAAAGGCCATTTATAAAGGCGACCAACTCCATTAATGAAAGGGATTTTATTGGTGAATTGAATGCCCGTAAGGAATTGTTGAATTTAGACCAGGTTAAATTGTCTCCATTAAATGCATCTGGTGCAAATCTTGAGCCTTGTGATTTTTTTTCTAAAAGTAGGCAATTTATTCATTTGAAGGATGGGCATGATTCTGCTCCAATTAGTCATCTTTGGAATCAGGGCCTGGTATCGGCCGAGTGTTTGGTTAGTGATGGCGAGTTTCGTCAGCAATTCAGGGATAATGTGCAGGCTCGCCAAATCAAGTACGGTCGAGCTGGATTCGTGAAGCTATTGCCCAGAAAAGGTGATCAGCCCGTGACTGCTAATTATTCCGTTGTTTATGGAATTATGCGGACCGCATATGTATCAAAAAAGGCGAGGTCAAAGGGATTGGATTTGCCATTTTTTAGCAAAGTAAGCTTTCAGCCGATCGCGGAGCGCATAGGGAGGATGGGGTTTAAGGTTGAGGTGCATTTGATTGAGAAAAAAAGAAAGTAAGTGTGTATTTTAAGGAAGTTTTCTTAAAGATGTCGATTTATCCGGGCAAGGTCGTGCCGATTGAAATGTTGATAAGAGAATTTGCGTTTTCTTCAGTTCCAGCCGACCATGATCGCGCCCATGCCGACGAGCAGGCCGCCCGTGACGCGGTTCATCGCGCGCATCCGAGCGGGCCGCTGCAGCGCACGGCTCAGCCGGTGCGAGAACAGCGCCATCGACGCGACGCCGCCCGCGAACAGCACCGCGAACGTCGCCGCGAGCAGCAGGTACTGCTGGTTCAGGCTCCAGTCGGCGCTCGGGCTGATGAACTGCGGAAAGAACGACGGGAAGAACAGCAGCGTCTTCGGATTCAGGCCCGAGGTCGCCACGCCGCGCCAGAACAGCGCGCGGTGCGAGTCGGTGTCCGGCGTGGCCGTTCCGGCCGGCCCTGCCGAGGCGGCGGGTGCGCCAGCCGGCGTACGGCTGAGCCATTGCTTGCAGCCGAGCCACACGAGGTAGGCCGCGCCGGCCCAGCGCAGTACGGTCAGCGCGCGCTCGTCGAGATGCACGAGCGAATTCAGGCACAGCGCGGTCAGCGCGAGTTGCAGCAGCACGGCGAGCGTGCCGCCCCAGACGCACGGCAGCGCGCGGCGCCAGCCGGCGCGTAGCGCCTGGTTCATGGTGAGGAGGTTGACGGGGCCGGGGGCGTAGACGAGAACGGCGGAAGCCGCGAGAAACGACAGGTAAAGCCTGAACGACATGACGGGTAGGGCAGGAACAGGAACACGGGCGCCGAAGCCGCGCGGCCGGATAGGCGCGCGGGCGGCGGGGAATCGCATGCCTGCCGGCCGGCACCGCAACTCGTGATTGCGGCCGTGCGTCCCGGTGCGAAGGGTTGTCGCGGGAACGTGCCGGACAGCAGGCATGGGTAAAAATATATCAAGGGGCCGGATTAAAAGGCTTCCGCTTTTCCACACAAACCGACACATATCCGGAATGTCGTTCAGATAGAATCCCGGTTTCCAGTAGATGATTCTTTTTGCCATGGCCACACGTGAACGCTCGCCGAAAACGCTCGATAGCCAGGACCGCAAGATCCTCGGCGCCCTGCAGAAAAATGCGCGTCTGTCGAACGCCGAACTGGCCGAACAGATCGGCATGTCGACCACCGCGTGCTGGAATCGCACGCGGCAACTGGAGGTGGACGGCTACATCGACGGTTACGTCGCGCTCGTCAATCAGCGCAAGCTGGGCTATGCGGACATCGTGATCCTCGAAGTCACGCTCGATCGCCACGAGGACGACGCGCTCGCGCGCTTCGGCGAGGAACTCGCGGCGCTGCCCGAGGTGCTCGAGGCCTATCTCGTGTCGGGCGAGTACGACTACTGGATCAAGGTCGCGGTGGACGGCACGGCCGGCTACGAGCGGTTCCTGCGCGAAAAGCTGTACAAGATTTCGAGCATCCGTCACAGCCGCTCGATGTTCGCACTGCGCTGCATGAAGGACGTGCCGTCGATTCAGGTGTGATGGGGGACGGGGAAGCGTGTGCGGCCGTCGTTGAAACGACGGCGCATGAGGCTGCGCGTTTGCGCGGAGCAAGCCGGCAATCGGGAGAGGGGGCAGGCATCAGGCGGGGTTCGGCGCCTGGGTCCGCAACGCGGATGAATCTTCCGCTCGCGCTGGCGAGATAACAACTGCCTGCCCGGGCAACCGGCAGACAAAACCGCGCCGAGGTTGATCGCGGCGCCGGCGTCGGCTTTAAAGCAACTTCAGAGCAGCTTCAAAGCGCGCCTGAAACACGGCGCGCATTCAACGGGACTACCCGGCCTGTTTCCGACGACTTGCCTTGCAATCCGTTGCCCGACGCGGCGGCCTCATGGCGCGCGTCCGGGCAAGCGGATCAGGCAGGGTATCGTGGGGCCAACCGGCTGGCGGCCGGCCATTCCGCGCTCAGCGCGGCAGGCGTGCGTGTGCTTCAGCGATGACTTCGCAGTTCTCGAGGTGGAGTGCCCAAGCTTCTGCAATCAGCTCGCCCATACGTGCGAGCCAGCCAGCGGATTCGGTGGAACGGTCGGAGGTGTTAGACGTTTGCATGACGATGCCCCATATAGGTGGCGAGTTAGGGATAACCCTAATCATAGCGAAACACCTCCGCTTTGTGAAATGCGATTTCGTTATATGAGAATTCCTGACAGTTTATGTTGCCGCGATGCAACATGAACGGTGGTCGCACACGGGTTCATAGCGATGTCATTTAGTACGGCCATCCCGCCCCGGAAAGGCCTGGCGCGCGGGCGTGACGAGGCTGCGCCTCGCGGCGCGGTCTGGCGGGGGGAAGAAGAGAAAAAAGGGGGGCGGCTATCCGCCGATCCACCCGAACCGCCACGACAGCCGTCGCGTCGCGGCGAGCAGCGCCTGCGCGAGGTCGCTGTCCGGCCCGCGCGGAAAGCCGCGCGACGAGCCGATGATCGCGATCACGAGCCGGATGCTGCCGGTGTGATCGAACACGGGCGCGGCGACCGTCCCGATGCCCGGCACCGGCGCGTCGAATGCGAAATCGAGTTCGTCCGCGCGGATCGTGGCGAGCCGCGCGCGGAAGGCCGCGTCGACCGGCGCGGCGGCGCGGCCCGCGAGGCGCACGGGCTCGTTGGCGAGCAGGTCGGCCAGCACGTCGTCGGACATGCCGGCCGCGAAGATTCGTCCGATCGCCGTATTGACGAGCGACATCACCGTGCCGACCTGCAGGCTCACGTGCTGCGGTCGTGCCGATTCCTCCAGGCGGATTACCGTGGGGCCAAGCGGCCCGAGCGTCGCGGCCGCGACGCTCATGTCGGTCGCGCCGGCCAGCGCGACGATTTCGGCTTCCGCGTCGCGTGTCGGCGACACGCGCTGCATCGCGATCAGGCCGAGCGCCTGCCCGAGCGGGCCGCCGCCGAAGCAGCCGGCGTCGTCGCGGCTCAGCAGGCCGATCTTCTGCAGGCTGACGAGATGCGGAAAGGCCTTCGCGGCCGGCATGCCGGCGGCTGCCGCGAGATCGCGCAGCGGCAGCGCGCGGCCCGCCGACACCAGCGCGAGCAGCAGCTCGCCGGTGCTGTCGAGCGCATTGATCCCGCGCTGCGTCTTCATATCGTCGGCCAGTGCGGGCGGCACGCGCGGGGCGGTCGGCGTCGAGGTGGACGCCGGCGGAGGCGCATCGTGCGCCGCGCCGAGCGATGCAGTTGCCTGAAGAGCCGCGTCGCGTAACGCCGCCGCGATCGGGCCGTCCCAGTCGACGTCGATCGAGCCCGTCGAACCGATCACCGTCAACGCGAGTTGCAGCGTGCCTTGCGCGTCGAACACCGGCACGCACATCGCGCTGACGCCGGGGCTCGGCAGGTCGACGCCGCGCTCGATACCGCGTGCGCGGATCGCGTCGAGTTCCGCCTGCGGCACGCCGGCGTCCGGCGCGGGGTGCTCGGCGCCCGCGAGCGTGGCGCCCGCGCCGGCCTGGCTGGCCGCCATCGCATCGAGTTGCGCGGGATCGCCGAACGCGCGGAACACGCGGCCGGTGGCCGTCGTGTCGAGCGACATCACCGAACCCACATGCAGATTCACGTGCAGCGGATAGCCGCCGTGCTCGATGCGCACGATCGTCGGCCCGAGCACGCCCGGCACCGACAGCGCGACGCTCAGGCCGACCGCTTCCGCGAGCCGCGCCGCGTGCGGCAGCGCCGCGCGATAGGCCGGCTGGCGCTCGATCGACATCAGCCCGAGCCGCAGCGACAACGGGCCCGGCTCGTAGTTGCCGGTGATCGCATCGCGCTTCACGAGCGCGAGCCGCGTCAGGCTGACGAGATAGGTGTGCGCCTGCGCGGTCGACAGGTCGGCCGCCGCGGCCAGCTCGGACAGGCCGAGCGGCTTGCGCCGGCGCGCGAGCGCGTCGAGCAGCCGGCCGCCGACCTCGACACTCTGGATCCCGCGCTGCGCCTTGGGCGGCGCGTCGTCTGCGCTGACTTCGTGGTTCTGCACGCGATGATTCTTCCGTTGACGAAACCCCGCATGGTATCCGACGCCATTTATCGCGCCAGCCCGCAGGTTTACCCGTATTAGACAATAGCAAGTGACTTTGTCATTGACAAATATTCGGCGCGGGAAGATGATCCGCTCACTCCCCTCAACACATGGCTCGCAGCCACGGAACGCAACATGGCCAAAGCATTCGCCTCCCAAGCCGATCTGGAAGAGAAGAAAGTCACCTGGACGAAGCTGTCCGAGAACGCCTACGCGTACACCGCCGAAGGCGACCCGAACTCGGGCGTGATCATCGGCGACGACAGCGTGCTGATCGTCGACACGACCGCGACGCCCGCGATGGCGCAGGACCTGATCGCGAAGATCCGCAGCGTGACCGACAAGCCGATCAAGCACGTGGTGCTGTCGCATTACCACGCGGTGCGCGTGCTCGGCGCGTCCGCGTATTTCGACGAAGGCGCGCAGCACGTGATCGCGAGCCGCGGCACGTACGAGATGATCGTCGAGCGCGGCGAGGCCGACATGAAGTCGGAGATCGAACGCTTCCCGCGCCTGTTCGCGGGTGTCGAGACGGTGCCCGGCCTGACCTGGCCGACGCTCGTGTTCGAGCGCGAGATCACGCTGTTCCTCGGCAAGCTCGAAGTGAAGATCATGCACGTCGGCTCGGGCCACACGAAGGGCGACACGATCGTCTGGATTCCGTCGCAGAAGGTGCTGTTCTCGGGCGACCTCGTCGAATACGACGCTGCGTGCTACTGCGGCGACGCCCAGCTCGAACAATGGCCGGCCACGCTCGAGGCGCTGCGCGCGCTCGGCGCCGAGAAGCTCGTGCCGGGCCGCGGCCCCGCGCTGCTGAACCCGGCCGACGTGAACAAGGGCCTCGACTACACGAAGGATTTCGTCACGACGCTGCTCGCGCAGGGCCGCAAGGCCGTCGAGCAGAAGCTCGACCTGAAGGCGTCGATGGCGCTCACGCGCGAAGCGATGGATCCGAAGTTCGGCCACGTGTTCATCTACGAGCACTGTCTGCCGTTCGACGTGTCGCGTGCCTTCGACGAAGCGAGCGGCATCACGCATCCGCGCATCTGGACCGCGCAGCGTGACAAGGAAATGTGGGCCGCGCTGCAGGACTGAGCGGCTTGCACAGGCGGGGTGTCCGGCAGGGCGCTCCGCCTTTTTTCTGACGCGGCGACGGGCCACGGCTTCCTGCCGGCTTTCCGTCCACCGTATCCGATCTCACAAGAAAGCAGGGCGCACGTACGCCCTGGGAGACGGCTGCGCGCTCGAATCGCGCAGCCTGTTTGGAGAGAGACATGCCCCAATCGCTTCCCGCCGAAGCGACGCTCGCGCACGCGAGCGCTTCGGTTTCCGCTTCCGCCGCCAGGGACGACGCGCTGCTGTTCCGCAAGATCGCGTGGCGGATCGTGCCGTTCCTGTTCCTCTGCTACGTCATCTCGTTCCTCGACCGCATCAACATCGGCTTCGCGCAGTTGCAGATGAAGCACGATCTCGGCTTCAGCGATGCGATGTACGGCCTCGGCGCCGCGGTGTTCTACGTCGGCTACGTGTTCTGCGAAGTGCCGAGCAACCTGCTGCTCGCGCGTTTCGGCGCGCGCCGCACCTTCACGCGGATCATGCTGCTGTGGGGCATCGCGTCGACCGGGATGATGTTCGTGTCGCAGCCGTCGCATTTCTACGTGCTGCGCTTCCTGCTCGGCGTGTTCGAAGCGGGCTTCTTTCCCGGCATCGTGCTGTACCTGACCTACTGGTTCCCCGCGAACCGGCGCGCGGCCGCGATCTCGGTGTTCTTCGCGGGCGTCGCGGTGGCCGGCGTGCTCGGCGGCCTGATGTCGGGCTGGATCATGCGCGACATGAGCGGCGTGCTCGGGCTGCACGGCTGGCAGTGGATGTTCGCGATCGAAGGCGCGCCGGCGATCCTGCTCGCGTTCGCCGCGTTCACGTTGCTCGTCGACCGGCCGCAGGACGCCACGTGGCTCACGCCCGATGAAAAGGCGCGGGTCGCCGCGCTGTGCGCCGACGGCGGCGGCCACGGCCACGCGCACGACGGGCGCAGCCTCGTGGCGGCGCTTGCGAACCCGCGCGTGTACCTGTTCGCGTTCATCTATTTCTCGCTGACCTGCGCGTCGCTGACGCTCAACTTCTGGATGCCGCTGATGATCCGCGACTTCGGCGTGACCGACGTCGTGGCCGTGAGCCTGTACACGGTCGTGCCGAACGCGGTCGGTGCGGTGGGGCTGATCCTGATCGCGCGTCGTTCGGACCGCACCGGCGAGCGGCGCAAGCACTTCGCGTGCTGCACGATCGGCGGCGGGCTCGCGCTCGCGGCGCTGACGCTGCATCTGCACAGCTTCGCGGCGATGCTCGCGTGCCTGTCGGTCGCGGCGACGCTGATCTTCGCCGCATTGCCGATCTTCTGGGCGGTGCCGACCCGCTACCTGTCGGGCAACGCCGCCGCGGCCGGGATCGCGCTGATCAGCAGCATCGGGATCACGAGCGGGATCGTCAGCCCGTGGGTGATCGGGATGATCCGCACGCGCACCGGCAGCATGGATCTCGCCGTGTATCTGCTGGCCGCGCTGCTGGTGGCGAGCGGCGTCGCGCTGATGCTCGGCGTGAAAGGCGAAGCCGCGCCGCGCGACTGAGCGAGCCACGGCCGGTCGCCGCTCGCGGGCGGTGGCGACTGGCACGACGTGTGAGTCCCGTACCCGAACCCAGCGAGGAGACGATCGATGTCAGCCCCTCTTCAAGCGGACGCCGCGCGTGCCGTCGCGTCCGGTATCGCTTCAACGGACGACGACGCGCTGTACCGCCGCATCGGTGCGCGAATCGTGCCGTTCCTGTTCGTCTGCTACATCGTGTCGATCCTCGATCGCAGCAACATCGGCTTCGCGCAGTTGCAGATGCGGCAGGATCTCGGCCTGACCGACGCGATGTACAGCCTCGGCGCGGTGCTGTTCTTCGTCGGCTACGTGCTGTTCGAGGTGCCGAGCAACGCGCTGCTGCGCCGCTTCGGCGCGCGCCGCACGTTTGCGCGGATCATGTTCCTGTGGGGTGCGGTGTCGGTCGCGATGATCACCGTCGACAGCGCGAAGCATTTCTACGTGCTGCGTTTCCTGCTCGGGCTGTTCGAGGCCGGGTTCTTTCCGGGCGTGGTGTTCTACCTGACGTACTGGTATCCGGCACGCCGGCGCGCGTCGGTGCTGTCGATCTTCTACGCGGGCGTCGCGGTGGCGGGGATGGTCGGCGGGCTGCTGTCGGGCTGGCTGATGCGCGGGATGTCGGGCGTGCTCGGGTTGCACGGCTGGCAGTGGATGTTCGCGATCGAAGGCGCGCCCGCGATCCTGCTCGGCGTGATGGCCTGGTTCTGGCTGTGCGATCGCCCCGAGCAGGCGAGCTGGCTGTCCGACGCCGACCGCCAGCGGCTCGCGGCCGACCTCGCCGCCGACCGCGCCGGTGCCGGGACGCCGGCGCCGCATTCGCTGCGGCAGGTGCTGGCCGAACCGCGCACCTACCTGTTCGCATTCATCTATTTCTCGCTGACCACCGCGCTCCTGATGCTGCTGTTCTGGATGCCGCTGATGATCCGCGAATTCGGCATTCACGACGTCGTGCAGATCAGCCTGCTGTCGGTCGTGCCGAACGCGATCGGCGCGGCCGGCCTGATCGCGATCGCGCGGCGCTCCGATCGCAAGCGCGAACGGCGCTGGCACTTCGCGGCATGTGCGCTTGGCGGCGCGGTGGCGCTCGCGCTGTTGACGCTGCACCTGTCGAGCATCGTCGCGATGATGGCGCTGCTGTCGGTCGCGGCGATGCTGATCTTCGCCGCGCATCCGGTGTTCTGGGCCGTGCCGTCCGCGTATTTCTCCGGCGCGGGCGCGGCGGGCGGGATCGCGCTGATCAGCAGCATCGGCGTGTCGAGCGGCATGATCACGCCGTGGCTCGTCGGGCTGATCCGCACCAGAACCGGCAGCATGGACCCGGCGATGCTGATGATCGCGGCGCTCCTGGCGGCATGCGCGGTCGCGATGCTGCTGGGCGTGCGGGCGGTGCCGCGTGCGGAATCGGCGTGACGCGGGCGGCGGCGTGGTTCGGCGGTGCGGTTCAGTTGAAGTACATAAACAGCCCGGGCAGGACGATCAGCCCGTGCAGCGCCAGCGCCCAGCTGATCGTGCCGCCGCGCGCCTGCTGGTCGATCGACAGGCACGCGATCGCCGCCATGACCCCGATGACCGACAGGCCTGCCGCCCAGAAGAGCGCGGTGATGAACACGCGAAGGCCCATGTACGGATCGTCCATCGAACTGGCGAACCCGTAGCCGAACAGCAGCGCCAGCAGCTCGATGAGCGCGACGACGAGAAGAACTGACGCGATGCGCGCGGTTCGTTTGGCATTGTCCATGGCGAGTCGGGGTGTGTAGGGGCAGGGGCGCCAGCCTACACGATCCGTCCCGAATATGTCGAGCAACGGGGCGGCGGGACGCCAGGCAGATCGGGAAACAATCCGGTGTGCGTTCCCGCGGACGAATTCATCAATCCGCAGATGCCCGGAAAGGTGCCGCCGAACTTCGGATGATGACGGGCGATTCGCCACGTATCACCGTGTTCCGCAGCACCTCCCGGGGTTCGACGCGGCTATTGCTTTCGACCTGCGAGCGTCGCGTGGTCAGCCCGCCGTCGAATAACGCGGCGCGGGCGTATCGGCCGACAGGTGCGGTGCCATCGTGCGGCGCGCGGCCTCGTACGCGGCCCATTCGTCACCCGCGTGCAGCGACGGGATCGTCACGAGTTCGCCACGATCGAAGCCGACCAGCGCCGCGTCGACCATGTCGGTCGCCGACATCACGATTTCCTTCGGCAGGTGCTCGAGCGGCAGGCCGCCCGTTTGCCAGAAATCGGTGGCGGTCGCGCCGGGCAGCACGGCCTGCACCTGCACGCCCTTGTCGGCGAGTTCGTGATGCAGCGACTGGCTGAACGCGAGCACGAACGCCTTGCTGCCGCCGTACACGCCGTTCAGCGTTTCCGGCGAGATCGCGACGATCGACGAAATGTTGATCACCGCGCCGTTGCCGCGGGCGACGAAGCCGGGCACCGCCGCATAGGTGAGGCGCGTGAGCGCGGTCACGTTGAGGTCGATCATCCGCGTCATCGCATCGATGTCGCTGTCGAGCAGTGGCGTGTGCGTGCCGATGCCCGCGTTGTTCACCAGCAGCGTGATGCTCGCATCCTGCTTCAGCTTCGCCTCGACGGCGGCGAGTGCCGCGCGGTCGTTGAGGTCGGCGTCGATGATCTCGACGCTGCGCTGCGTGTCGTTCGTGATGCGGTCGGCGAGGGCGGCCAGGCGGTCGCGATTGCGCGCGACCAGGATCAGGTCGTAGCCGCGGCGCGCGAGGCGGTCCGCGTAGACGGCGCCGATGCCCGACGAGGCGCCGGTAATGAGGGCGGTACCGCGATGTGCTTGCGTCATGATGTGCTCCGTTTCGAGGGAAATGGCCGGATGGCGTGAAGCCATTCTGGTCCCGAATCGTTGCGACACAAATGACGTAGATGGGTATGATTCAGGACATCGGGTCGACCCCTTCGCCCGGGACGGGAGAACCCACATGCACCGCATCGGCTTTCTGATCAGCGACGGCTTCCAGATCATGGCGCTCGCCGCGCAATCGGTGTTCGAGTACGCGAACATGGGCATGAGCGAGCCGTTCTACGGGATGGCCATCTATTCCGTCGACGGCGGCGACGTGCGCTCGTCGCTCGGGCTGCCGGTCGCCACGCACGCGCTGCGCGGGCGGATCGCCGTCGATACGTGGATCGTCGCGGGCGTCAATGATCCGCTCGCTTCGCCGGCGCCGGCCGGCGTCGTCGCGTTCCTGCGCCGCGCCAACGCACGCGCGCGGCGGATCGCCGGCATCTGCACGGGCGCGTTCGTGCTGGCCGAAGCCGGGCTGCTCGTGCAGCGCCGCGCGACGACGCACTGGGCGTTCGGCCGCGACATGCAGCGGTGCTATCCGGAGATCCGCGTCGAGGACGACCGGATCTACATCGTCGACGGCCCGATCTGGACGTCGGCCGGGATGACGGCCGGCCTCGACCTCGCACTCGCGATGGTGGAAAAGGATCTCGGCGCCGATGCGGCCCGCTCGGTCGCGCACAAGCTCGTGATGCACCAGCGGCGCGCCGGTGGCCAGTCGCAGCATTCCGAAATGCTGGAGCTCGCGCCGAAATCCGACCGGATCCAGAACGCGCTGAACTACGCGCGGCAGAATCTCGGCCGCGCGCTGACCGTCGAGGATCTCGCCGAAGCCGTCCACCTGAGCCCGCGCCAGTTCAGCCGCGTGTTCACGCTCGAAACGGGGCAGTCGCCGGCGAAGGCGATCGAGCGGCTGCGGCTGGAGGGCGCGCGACTGATGATCGAGCAGAGCCGCCATTCGCTCGACGTGATCGCGAAGGAAAACGGCTTTCGCGACCGCCGCCACATGCGCGAGGCGTTCGTGCGCGGGTTCGGCGTCCCGCCGCAGGCGATGCGGCGCGACGCGCGTGCGGACGAGCGGGAAGCGGGCTGATGCCCGCGGGCGCGGGACGCCAGCGCGCGTCGGAAAAATCGCGCAGAATCTCCGGCACGTTTCGCGAGGAGACACCATGCACGCCGAGCCGTTCGAGATTGCGATACCCGATCACGCGCTGGATGACCTGCGCCGGCGCCTGCGCGCCCGCCGCCCGCCGTTGCTCACGCCCGCCGAGCCGTGGCAGCAGGGGGTGGACGGCGCGTGGCTGAGCGAACTGACCGACTACTGGGCCGAGCGCTTCGACTGGCGTGCGGTGGAACGTGCGCTGAACCGGTTGCCGCAGTTCGTCGCGGACGCAGGCGGGCAGCGCGTGCACTTCATCCATCGGCGTGGGGCGGGACCGAAACCTTATCCGCTCGTCATCACGCACGGCTGGCCGGGCTCCGTGTTCGAATTCGCCGCGTTGATCGAGCGCCTGTGCGATCCGGCGGCATTCGGCGGCGATCCTGACGACGCGTTCGATGTCGTCGTCCCGTCGCTGCCCGGCTTCCTGTTCTCGCCCGCGCCAACGGCACCCGGCGTGTCGGCATTGCGGGTCGCCGACTGCTGGGCGGCGTTGATGTCCGGCCTCGGCTATCGACGCTTCGGCGCACAAGGCGGCGATCTCGGCGCAGGCGTGTCGATCGCGCTCGGCGCGCGGCATGCCGACCGGGTGGACGGCATCCATCTGAACTACCTGCCCGGCAGCTACGAACCTCCGGCCGACGCGGCCGTGCCGCTGACCGACGACGAACGGGCCTTCGTGACGCAGCGCGGCGAGTGGGCCGCGCTGGAAGGCGGCTACGCGCATGTGCACATGACGAAGCCGCAGACGCTGGCCGTCGCGCTCAACGATTCGCCGGCCGGACTGGCCGCCTGGATCGCCGAGAAATTCCGCGCGTGGAGCGATTGCGACGGCGACGTCGCACGGCGGTTTTCGCACGATGCGCTGCTGACCGGCATCTCGCTCTACTGGTTCACCGGCTGCATCGGCTCATCGATGCAGATGTATTGGGAAAACCGCCTGCAGCCCATGCGCTTCGCGGCCGGGCAACGCGTGACGGTGCCCGTCGCGTTCGCGCGCTTTCCGAAGGAAATCAGCCGTCCGCCGCGCAGCTGGCTCGAACGCGTGTTCGACGTCGTGCAATGGACCGACATGCCGAGCGGCGGCCATTTCGCGGCGATGGAAGAGCCGGATCGGCTGGCCGACGATATTCGGACGTTTTTCCGGCGCTTTCGGTGACGATCGGGGCGGCCGGCGACGCGCACCGGCGGCCATCCGGTCGACAGGGAGTGCGGGCGCCACGCGGATCGTGACGCGACGGTGGCGCCTGCCTTAGCGCGTGACGAACGGCGCGGCGTCGTCCGGTGCCGTACGCGCATGCTTGCGCTGGCGCAGCAGCGCGACGCGGCAGTTCTCGCGCGCGGTCTCGCGGCCGTCATCGTCGAGCAGCACGAGATCGCCGCGCATCACGTTGAGCGTGATCACGTCCTCACCCGGCGCGCCGAGCGTTTCCGGCGTATGCACCGAGCCGGCCGGTTCGAGCACCGTCGAGCCGGCGTGCGCCACCCAGTCGTATTCGCGGTAGCGCCACGCCCCCTGCAACGTATGGACGAACACCTCGCCTTCATGACGGTGGCGCGGCAGCGTGCCGCCGGCCGGCATCTTCAGCAGCGCGGTGAGTGTGTCTTCGGCCGCATTGATGTGCAGGTACTTGATCGCCAGCCCCGGCAGGTCGGCGCTCATCGGCAGCCACGGCAGCGCGTCGCCGGGCAGGCACGAGATCGGCGGCAGGTCGGTGGAGAGCGGGGCGGACGGCTGCGTCATGGCGGGCGGCGGAGCGGAAATGGGGAGCCCGCATTATCGCAGAGCACGGCTTGTGCAGCCGAGCGGGACGTATAGCGTGGGCTTTCGAGCACATGCGACGCGGCGATCCTTACAGCTTGAAATATGCAGCTAAACTGTACAGTTTGACTGTATATCTGCTATCTTGAATTCATGAACACGCCATTGCCTCCTTCCGAAGCGCTCCCACTGGCCGGTCTCGCCGGCGAACTTCGCATCTCGGTCGGCAAGCTGATGCGGCGGATGCGGGAACAGGTCCACCCGAACGACCTCACGTCATCGCAGAAATCGGTGCTGTTGCGGCTCGACCGCGACGGCCCCGCGACCGTGTCGGCGCTCGCGCGCGCCGAAAGCGTGCGGCCGCAGTCGATGCGCGTGACGGTCGCGACGCTCGAGACGCTGGGCGCCGTCAGCGGCGAGCCCGATCCCACCGACGGCCGGCAGACGCTGATCGCGCTCACGCCCGGTTTCCGCAAGGCGCTGCAGGCCAACCGCGCGGCCAAGGACGACTGGCTGTTCCGCGCGCTGCACGCGCAACTGTCGGAGGCCGAGCAGGCCGAGCTCGCGTCGGCCGTGAAACTGCTGCAGCGGCTCGCCGAATTTCAGGAACCGCCGCGTCCGTAAACCGCCCCGCTCGCCGAAAGGACAGCCCGAACATGAATCTCCCGCATCTCGTGTCGTATTTCTTCGGCGGCGCGTTTCTCGCGAACGTCGTGCCGCATCTCGTCAGCGGGTTGCGCGGCGAGCCGTTCCAGACGCCGTTCGCGAATCCGCCCGGGCGCGGGTTGTCGTCGTCCACGGTGAATGTCTTGTGGGGTGTCGCGAACCTCGTGATTGCCTACGTGCTGGTGTGCAGGGTCGGCGACTTCGATCTCCGCATCACGGCAGACGCGGCGGCGTTCGGCCTCGGCATTCTCGCGCTCGGCCTGTTCCTCGCGCGGCGCTTCGGTGAGCTGCACGGCGGCAACGAGCCCGACCGGGAGCGGCCATGAGCGTGCCGGCGGCGGGCGTCTTCCGCTCGCTTCGCAGCTTCAACTATCGCGTGTGGGCGATCGGCTCGCTGGTGTCGAACATCGGCACGTGGATCCAGCGCACCGCGCAGGACTGGCTCGTCCTCACGCAGCTCACGCATCACGACGCGTCGGCCGTCGGCATCGTGATGTCGCTGCAGTTCGGCCCGCAGCTTCTGCTGCTGCCGTGGACGGGCTACGCGGCCGACCGTTTCGACCAGCGCAAGCTGCTGATGGCAACGCAGGCGCTGATGGGCGGGCTCGCGCTCCTGCTGGGGCTGCTGACGGTGACCGGCGTCGCGCAGCTGTGGCACGTGTATCTGTTCGCGTTCCTGTTCGGCTGTGCGTCGGCGTTCGATGCGCCGGTGCGGCAGACGTTCGTTGCCGAGCTGGTCGCCGATCGGGAACTGGCGAACGCCGTCGCGCTCAACTCGACGTCGTTCAACGCGGCGCGGATGATCGGGCCGGCGGCGGCCGGCTTCATCATCGCGTCGGTCGGCACCGGCTGGGCGTTCCTGCTCAACGGGCTCAGCTTCGTCGCGGTGCTGGCGTCGCTGTCGATGCTGCGTGCCGACGAGTTGCGCGCGCATGCGCGAGCCGACCGCACGCGCGGGAGCCTGCTCGACGGGTTCCGCTATGTATGGCAGCGCCCGGACCTGAAGGCGATCCTCGTGATGCTGTTCCTGATCGGCACGTTCGGGCTCAATTTCCAGCTGTTCATCTCGACGATGGCGGCCAGCGTGTTTCACGTCGACGCGCGCGGCTTCGGCGTGCTGTCGTCGATGATGGCCGTCGGCACGATTACCGGTGCGCTGCTCGCGGCGCGCCGCGACCGGCCGCGTTTCCGGCATCTGTGGATCGGCGCGGCGCTGTTCGGACTCGGCTGCACGCTGGCCGCGCTGGCGCCGGGTTACTGGCTGTTCGGCGCCGCGCTCGTGCTGACCGGGATCGCCGCGATCACCTTCATGAACTCGACCAACAGCCTCGTGCAGCTATCGACCGAGCCGGCGATGCGTGGCCGCGTGATGGCGCTGCGTCTCGCGGTGGCGCTCGGCGGCACGCCGATCGGCGCGCCGGTGGCCGGCTGGGTCGCGAATCATCTCGGCCCGCGCTGGGCGCTCGGTGTCGGCGCGATGTCCGGTTTTGCCGCGGCGCTCGTCGCGACGCATTTCATGAAGCGGATGCGTGCGCAGGCGGGCCCGGGCGATGGCGCTTGACCGGCGGTGAAACCGACGTAGGCTGCCCGACCGTTCAGCCGTTCAGCCGTTCAGCCGTTCAGCCGTTCAGCCGTTCAGCCGTTCAGCCGTTCAGCCACTCAGCCGTTCAGCCACTCAGCCACTCAGCCGCTCAGCCACTCAGCCGCGGCAGTCGTTACGCCGCCGGCCGCGCCGCAGCATGCGCGGCTTCCAGGCACGATTGGAACAGCAACGCAGCCCGCGACGGCCGCGGCGAGCGCCGCAGCAGGCTCACGAACCGGCACCGGTAATTGAACCGGTGCGGCGCGATCGGCTGCATCAGCCCCTTGTTTTCGAAGCTTTCCGCGTAATGGTCGGGCAGGAAGCCGAGATAGCGGCCGGACAGGATCAGCGTCGCGATCGACTCCTGGTCCGACGCGGTCGCGCTGCGCGTGAGCTTCGCGCGATGGCTCAGCTCCATGTTCGGCGAATGGAAGCCGAGGCCCGCGAACGCATGATTGCGGATCGTCGTCCACGTGAGCTTGCCGTGCGGCGCATCGTACAGCGGATGCTGGCGGCCGCAATAGAGCAGCATCCGTTCGTCGAACAGCTCCGAATACACGAGGCTGCCCGAGTTGCGGTGCGCGGGAATGATCCCGACCTGATAGCTGCCGTCGATGATCCCGCGCTCGACCTCGTTGATCGACGCGACATGCAGGTTCAGTGCGACGTCGGGCGCTTCGTCGGCGAACTGGCGGATCGCGTCGCCGAGCCGCGCGTTCGCGTTGGTGGCCGTCTTGTCGAATACCGCGATGTGCAGTTCGCCGCCCATCCGGTCGTGAATGCCGTCGATCCTGCTGCGAAATGCTTCCATCGACGCGAGCAGCCGCAACGTCTCCTCGTACACCGTCTGGCCCTCGGGCGTCAGCGTGAAGCCCGCGCGGCCGCGCCGGCACAGCACGAGGCCGAGGCGCGTTTCCAGATCCTTCACATGCCGGCTGATGGTCGAGATGCCGATATTCAGTTCCAGTTCGGCCGCGGCCATCCCGCCGCACTGCACGACGCCCTTGAAGACCCGCAGCAGGCGGAGATCCATGTCGCTGAGCTGCCCGAGCAGCGCGCGACTCTTCGGTTGCTTTGCTTGCATAGATGCGCAAGTGAACATTGATATTGCGATATTCAAAAGACTAATTGGCCTCCCGACAATGCGCAATATCAACATAAGGAGGAGGGGCGCCCCGCGCCGACCGACATGACCGACATCACCACCGCCCAGCACGACGAAACCAACCTCCGCACCGACGCCGCGTGGCTCGACGCGCACTGGATGCCGTTCACGGCCAACCGCCAGTTCAAGGCCGATCCGCGCATGATCGTGTCGGGCAAGGGCGCGTATTACACGGACGCCGAAGGCCGCAAGATCTTCGACGGCCTGTCGGGGCTCTGGTGCACGGGCCTCGGTCACGGTCGCACGGAAATCGTCGAAGCCGTGAGCCGCCAGGTCGCGCAGCTCGACTACGCGCCGGCATTCCAGTTCGGCCATCCGAAATCGTTCGAGCTGGCGAACAAGATCAAGGACCTGACGCCGGCCGGCCTCGACTACGTGTTCTTCACGGGTTCGGGCTCGGAAGCGGCCGATACCTCGCTGAAGCTGGCCCGCGCTTACTGGCGCGCGAAGGGCAAGGGCACGAAGACGCGCCTGATCGGCCGCGAGAAGGGCTATCACGGCGTGAACTTCGGCGGCATCTCGGTCGGCGGGATCGGGCCGAACCGCAAGCTGTTCGGCCAGGGCCTCGATGCCGACTTCCTGCCGCACACGCAACTCGCCGAAAACAAGTTCTCGCGCGGGATGCCCGAGCACGGCGCCGAGCTGGCCGACCGCCTGCTCGAGCTGATCGCGCTGCACGACGCATCGAACATCGCGGCCGTGATCGTCGAGCCGTTCTCCGGTTCGGCGGGCGTGGTCGTGCCGCCGAAGGGCTATCTGAAGCGCCTGCGCGACATCTGTACCGCGCACGACATCCTGCTGATTTTCGACGAAGTCATCACGGGCTTCGGCCGGGCCGGCGCGATGACGGGCGCCGATGCGTTCGGCGTGGTGCCGGACATCATGAACTTCGCAAAGCAGGTGACGAACGGCGTGCAGCCGCTCGGCGGCGTGATCGCGACGAAGGAAATCTACGACACGTTCATGGCCGCGGGCGGCCCCGAGTACATGCTCGAGTTCCCGCACGGCTACACGTATTCGGCGCACCCGGTCGCATGCGCGGCCGGCGTCGCGGCGCTCGACCTGCTGGTGAAAGAAGACGCGGTGGCCCGCGTGCGCGATCTCGCGCCGCATTTCGAAGCGGCGGTGCACGGGCTGAAGGGCCAGCGCCACATCACCGACATCCGCAACTACGGGCTGGCTGCCGGCCTGACGATCGCGGCGCTGCCGGGCGAGCCGGCACGGCGCCCGTACGAGATCGCGATGCGCTGCTGGGCGAAGGGTTTCTACGTGCGCTACGGCGGCGACACGATCCAGCTGGCGCCCCCGTTCATCTCGGAGAAGCGCGAGATCGACAACCTGGTCAACGCGCTGTCCGACGCACTGAACGAAGTGGACTGAGCCGCGGCTTGCCCTGAGCGATAACCGAATTCACGAAAGAGTCAGATACATGAAACACGACAGCAATGTGACCTCCACCGTCGGCCACCTGATCGACGGCAAGCGCGTCGACGGCGGCAGCCGCGTCCAGCCGGTGTTCGACCCGGCCACCGGCGAATCGCACAAGAGCGTCGCGCTCGCCGACAAGCTGACCGTCGAAGCCGCGATCGCGTCCGCGCAGGCCGCGTTCCCGGCCTGGCGCAATACGCCGCCGCTGAAGCGCGCCCGCGTGATGAGCCGCTTCAAGACGCTGCTCGAGGAACACGCCGACGAGCTGTGCGCGCTGATCACCGCCGAGCACGGCAAGGTGCTCGCCGATGCGATGGGCGAGCTGCAGCGCGGGATCGAGAACGTCGAATACGCGACCTACGTGCCCGAGCTGCTGAAGGGCGAGCACAGCAAGAACGTCGGCCCCGCGATCGATTCGTGGAGCGAGTTCCAGGCGCTCGGTGTCGCGGCCGGCATCACGCCGTTCAACTTCCCGGTGATGGTGCCGCTGTGGATGTGGCCGATGGCGGTCGCGTGCGGCAACACGTTCGTGCTGAAGCCGTCGGAGCGTACGCCGTCGTCGACGCTGCGCATGGCCGAGCTCGCGCTCGAGGCGGGCCTGCCGCCGGGCGTGCTGAACGTCGTGAACGGCGACAAGGAAGCGGTCGACACGCTGCTGACCGACCCGCGCGTGAAGGCGGTGAGCTTCGTCGGCTCGACGCCGATCGCCGAGTACATCTACTCGACCGGCTGCGCGCACGGCAAGCGCGTGCAGGCGCTCGGCGGCGCGAAGAACTTCGCGGTCGTGATGCCGGACGCCGACATCGGCAACGCGGTGAACGCGCTGATGGGCGCCGCGTACGGTTCGTGCGGCGAGCGCTGCATGGCGATTCCGCTGGTCGTCGCGATCGGCGACGAGACGGGCGACCAGGTCGTCGCGGGCCTGAAAGCCGAGATCGAGAAGATGAAGGTCGGCCCGGGCAACGGCGCGGGCGTCGACATGGGCCCGCTCGTCACGCGGCAGCATTTCGAGAAGGTGACGGGCTTCGTCGAAGCCGGTGTGGCAGCGGGCGCGACGCTCGTCGTCGACGGCCGCAGCGTGAAGGTCGACGGCCACGACGGCGGTTACTACCTTGGCCCGTGCCTGTTCGACAACGTGAAGCCCGGCATGCCGATCTACCAGCATGAGATCTTCGGGCCCGTGCTCGGCGTGATCCGCCTGAAGTCGCTCGACGAGGCGATGGCGCTGATCGACGCGCACGAGTACGGCAATGGCACGTGCCTGTTCACGCGCGACGGCGAGGCCGCGCGCTACTTCGGCGACAACATCCAGATCGGCATGGTCGGCATCAACGTGCCGCTGCCGGTGCCGGTCGCGTACCACTCGTTCGGCGGCTGGAAGCGTTCGCTGTTCGGCGACCTGCACGCGTACGGCCCGGACGCCGTGCGCTTCTACACGAAGCGCAAGACGATCACGCAGCGCTGGCCGTCGGCCGGCGTGCGCGAAGGCACCGTGTTCAGCTTCCCGTCGAACCGCTGACGCGCCACCCGGCTGCATGCGTCGTCCGCCTGCCTGACGGCGGGCAACACCATGCAATGCGGCCGGCGTGACCGCGACAAGGCCCGCCCGGATCGACGATCCGCGCGGGCTCTTTTACGTCCGCTCGACGCGCGCGGAAGACGGCGGGAGAGCGGTTACGGCGCCACCACGTGCCACATGTTCTTGAAGTTGTCGCCGTTGCGGTCGCCCTGTTTCATGTCCTTCGAGAAGAAGTACAGCGGCTTGCCCTTGTACGCCCATTGCGGGCTGCCGTCATCGCGCTTGATGATCGTGTAGGGGCCGACCGGGACATCGGTCGCGCTGGCCTTGTAGGGCGGCCAGAAGGATTCGCATTGGCCCGTGCAGGCGCTGGTGCCGGCGTTGGGCTTGTCCTGGTCGAATGCGTAGACGGTCATCCCGTTTGCGGCGACGAGCGCGCCGTTTTCGACTTTCGTGATCGAGCCTTGGGCCGACGCCGAAGCGGATGCAATGGCGAGCAGGGCGGAACTGACGAGCAGCGCGGCTTTCATGAGGGCCTCCTGTAATCCGGTGGGCGGCCGCGATCGTGCACGGGCGAGCGTGCGCCAGGATCGCGATGAATGGTGCCGGAACGCGGTGCCGTTACCGCCGGTGCGAGCGACGCAGGGTCGAGTGGCGGTGAACGGGGCGCTCCATTCACGATAGGCGGTTTTTGGCGGGGCTGCGAGGAGATCGGGGGGCGTATCGGCCGCGCGTGGGCGTGACACGACGGTCGTCATGCTCCGGCGCCGGGATTCGACATCCGTCCCCTTGGGCGCGACGGGCGCATGCCGATGCGTCAGCGCCGCGCGCGATTGGTCAGCGCGACGCCCGCGATCACGAGCGCACCGCCGGCCAGCATCGACGGCGACAACGGCTCGCCGAGCAGCGCGACCGACAGCAGCACGCCGAACACGGGGACCAGGTTGGTGAACACGGCCGCGCGGGCCGGCCCGAGTTCGCGGATGCCCTGCGAATACCAGACGAACGCGACCACCGTGCCGATCGCGCCGAGGTAAAGCATCGACGCGACGGCCTGCCACGTCAGCGGCGTGCCGCTGCCGGCGGGCGAGCCGAACAGGTGCGCGCCGATCAGCAGCGCGAGGCCCCACAGCGCCGCATACGTCGTGGCCGCGAGCGGCGACAGCCCGTCGAGCGCGCGTCGGCCGATCACCGTATAGGCGGCCCAGCTCAGCACCGCGCACAGCATGAAGCGTTCCCCCGAGCCGAACGTGTTGCCGAGATCGGTCAGCACCCGCAGCAAGTCGCCGCGGCTGATCACGACCAGCGCGCCGAACAGCGCGACGGCGATGCCGGCCCAGCGCGACAGCGACAGGCGTTCCCCGCGCACGACGATCGACAGCAGCACGGCGGTGGCGACCGGGTTCAGCGCGACGAACAGCGCGGTGCGGCCCGCCGGCATCCGCGCGAGCGCCGCGAAAAAGCACACGTTGTACAGGAAGATGCCGGTCGCGCCGAGCCCGAACGTCGTCAGGATCTGGCGGCCGTTCAGCCTCGGCAGCCCGCCTTCGATCTTCCACGTCAGTATGACCAGCAGCACCGCGGCGATCGCGAAGCGGCCGGTGGCCGCGGCGGTCGCGGACATCGACGCGGCCAGGATCCGGCCCGCGATGAACGTGCCGCCCCAGAACAGCGCGACGAGCGTGAGCTTCACGTAGATGGCCGCGTGCGGCCGGGTGGCGACGAGGGCGGCGGGTGGGGCGGGGGCGTTCATGTGACGGGGTTTCTTGGTTTGCGCCTGCGGCAACGCGTGAGCGACCGCGCGCGGCCGACGATGCGGAATCGCGCGGTGGCCGGCTGGCAGTCTGGATTCCGGGGAATGCGGGTGGATGTTGCGTCGTCAGCGAAACACGGGCGCCGACGCGAGCGCGGTCAGCACGACCGGCATCGCGAGCGCCGCGGCGACTGTCTGGAACGCGGTGATGCCGGCCATCAGCGGCGCGTCGCCGCCGAGCTGGCGCGCCATGATGTAGGACGCCGACGACGTCGGCAGCGCCTGGAACAGCAGTGCGACGGTCAGCGCCGCATCGCCGAGTCCGAACAGGCGGCCGGCGGCGAGCGTGATGAGCGGCATCGCCATGAACTTGAATGCCGACGCGACGCACACCGGCTGCAGCCACGCACGCGCCGCACCGAATCTCAGTGCCGCGCCCACGCACAGCAGGCCGAGCGGCATCGACGCGACGCCGAGCGCGCGCACGGCCGGCTCGACGGCCGCCGGGAACGTGACGCCGCCGGCCTGCATCGCGATCCCGAGCGCGCACGCGACGACGAGCGGATTCGACAGGATCTGGCGCGCGAGCGCCGCCGCACCGAGCCGCGTGTCGCCGTAGCGCGCGAACACGAGCACGCACATCAGGTTGACGGTCGGGACGATCGCCGCGACGCATACAGCCGCGAGCGCGATGCCTTTTGCGCCGAACAGGCCGGCCGCGAGCGCGGTGCCGACATAGTTGTTGAAGCGCACGGCGCCCTGGAACACCGACGTGAAGCCGGCGCCGTCGACCCGCACGAACCGGCGGACCAGCAGGAGAAGCGCCGCGGCGAGTGCGGTCGAACCGACCAGCGCCGCCGCGAGCGGTAAAACGGGCAGTGATTGCAGCCGTGCGTTCGCGAGGCCGTCCGCGAACAGCGCGGGCAGCAGCACGTAGTAGCACAGCCGCTCGGCCTGCGGCCAGAACGCATCGCCGATGAAGCCCGTGCGCCGCAGGCCGTGGCCGAACGCGACCAGCAGCGCAACCGGTGCCAGCGCGAGCAGGATCGGGCCGATCATCGACACGCGTTCACGCGAGCCGTGCTGGCCGTGCAGGCGGTGCGGGCCGTCGCGAGCGGCGGGCACGTAAAACGGGGGAACGAGGCGGGAATCCATCCGGCGGGCAACATGGCGACACGCAATCGAAAGAGTGACGATGCCGCCAAGTTAACACGCGCAAGCAACAGGAATAATGGTTAATTATCAGGTGTTCAATGAGAAATTCTCATCGATGACGCGGTGACTTCCGCGGCCAGTGCACGTGCGAAACGCTCGGCCGGACGCGACTGGTGTTCGAGCAGGACGACCGCGCGCCCCATTTGCGGCTGTCCGAACGGCAAGCGCGTGACGGGCGGCAGCCGCGCGAGCGTCGCATCGGGGAGCGCGACGATCGCCGCGCCGAGCCCTCTCGCGACCATGCGCACGATCGTTTCCGCGCTGTCCAGCACCATCTCCTCGCGTACGCGCACACCGATGCGGCGCAGCTCGGCGGCGATCATGCGGCCGGCCCAAGCCTGTGCATCGAAGCGGATGAACGGCAGCGCATCGAGCAGCGTGACCGCATCGCGTTCCGCCTGGTCCGGCGGCGCGAGCAGCCAGAAGCGATCCTCGTACAGCGTGGTCCACGTCAGTTCCGCCGGATGCGGGCGCACGGGGCGCGTCGTGATCGCCGCATCGAGTTCGCCGGCCGCGACGCGGTTCGCGAGTTCGGCCGACATCCCGGCCGACACGTGCACGCGCAGCCGCGGGTGCGCCGCGCGCAGCGCGAGCAGCGCGTCGGGCAGCGGGCCGGACAGCGCGGTCTGGATCGCGCCGATCCGCAGGCGGCCGACCAGCTTCTTCTCGTCGCTGAGCGCGTCGGGAATCCGGTCGACCATCGCGAGCACCTGCTCGGCCTGGGCCAGCAGGATGTTGCCGGCCTCGGTGAGCACCGGCTGCCGGCGCGAGCGATCGAACAACTGCACGTTGTATTCGCTTTCGAGCGTCTTGATCTGCAGGCTCACCGCCGATTGCGTGAGGCCGATGGCTTCGCCGGCGCGCGCGAATGTACGGTATCGGGCGATGGCGACCAGCGTTCTGAATGCGCGTAATGACATGAGCGGACGGAGGTGGGCAGAGGCGGCCCCGGCCGGCGCGATTGGCGGCGCGTTGCGGGTAACGGTTTGCAGGGCCGCCGCCGGGGTTCGCGACATCATGCCCGGGCGTCTCGAATCGGGCAACCGGCCTGCATGGGGCGCGCGGGGTGTCGCCGATGAGTCGCGGTGGTTCGAGCATTCTTTAAAATGATATAGTTCTATCTTTAGAATGTTTTAGCCGGATGAGCGTCCTGTCAGAAGCGTGGTGGCGCGGGCGCCGGCGTGTCGAGACCGAAGTGGAAAGAGGAGCAGGGGCATGACGAAGGTGGCACATCCGGGTTTGTCGTCGCAGCGGCTGATGGCGCTCGACACGCGGCTGAACGAACGGTACGTGGCATCCGGGCGCTTGCCGGGGGCAGTGACGATGATTCATCGTTGTGGCGAGCTGGCGCACGTGAACGTCGTTGGATCGATGGATATCGAGCGGGCGAAGCCGATGCGCGAGGACGCGATTTTCCGCATCTATTCGATGACCAAGCCGATCACGAGCGTTGCGTTCATGACGCTGGTCGAACAGGGGCTGGTCGCGCTGGACGATCCCGTATCGAGCGTGATTCCGGCCTGGAAGGATCTGGGCGTTGCCGTGGCCGGCGCACGAAGCCTCGGCGGGTTCCAGACCCGGCCCGTCGCACGCGAGATGCTGATGGTGGATCTGCTGCGCCATACGGCCGGGTTGTCGTATTTCTTCCAGGCCCGCACGAACGTCGATGCCGCGTACCGGGAACTCGCGCTCGGCGAACCGGGCAACCCGGGCGGACTCGACGGCATGATCGCGGACCTGGCCAGGCTGCCGCTCGACTACTCGCCGGGCAACGAATGGAATTATTCGGTCGCGACGCACGTGGTCGGCTATCTCGTCGAGACGATTTCCGGGCAGCCGTTTGCCGACTACCTGAAACAAGTGCTGTTCGACCCGATCGGCATGCCCGACACCGGCTTCTTCGTGCCGGACGAGCAGGCTGAGCGTCTGTGCGCGTGCTATCGCCCGGGCGCCGATGGCGGCCTCGTGTTGCAGGACGACCCGGCGGCCAGCGCGTTTCTCCGGCCGCCTGCGCTGGCATCGGGCGGCAGCGGGCTCGTGTCGACGGCCGGCGATTACCTGCGCTTCTGCCGGATGCTGCTGAACCGCGGGTCGATCGACGGGCACCGGATCCTGAGCCCGAAAACCGTCGAGCTGATGACGATCAACCATCTGCCGGGCGGCCAGACGCTCGACCGGATGTCGCGTTCCACGTTCAGCGAGGCTGTCTACCCGGGGCTCGGTTTTGGGCTCGGCTTCGCGGTGACACAGGACGTGGCCGCGACGATGCAGCCGGGCAGCGTCGGCGATTACTTCTGGGGCGGCGGCGCCAGCACCGCCTTCTGGATCGATCCGGCCGAGGACCTGATCGTCGTGTTCATGACGCAACTGCTGCCGTCGACGACGTACCGGATCCGCCGCGATCTGCGGCATTGGGTCTACGGTGCGATGGGCGACGACGATGGCGGTGCGCCGGCGTGACGCGGTGAGCGCGTCAGGCCGCCGGCTTGCGCGCGCTTTTCCGGGCGCCTGAGCGGGGCGACGGGATCAGGTCGGCACTGCGATCGTCGCCGTCGAGATCGTGCGTGATATCGAGCACGAAGCGGTCGGCGCGGTAGAGATAGAGCCCCGCGTGGACGATGCAGCCGCCGCCGTCGGTCCACCAGCGGCGCATGCGGATCAGCATGTCGGCCATGCTGCAGTCGGCGCCGTCCGACGCGAGCAGGTCGGCCGTCTCCTGGTCCGCATACGCGGCCGTGATTTCCTGGCGGGCCTTCGCGAGCGGAAGGCGGTTGTATTGACGAACGAGATAGCCGACCTTGTGCCGCGCGTCGCTGCCTTTCGGAAACCGGTCGTAGGTTTCGCGTGCGACGAAGCTGTCCATCATGCCGTAAGGCGTGCCGTCGTGCAGTTGAAGCGTGCGGATCCGCATGTAGGCGGCGCGCATCGGCTGGCCCGTCTGCAATGCGGCGGGCAGTGCGGTCACAGCTTCGCGCAGCAGCACGCGCAGCGTCTGGCCGGGCGCAAGCTGCAGCGGATCGTTGATCGCGGCGCGCAGCGCCGGGTTATCCGCCGGCGAGACGACATCGGCTGTGACGAACGTGCCACGGCCGCGGGCGCTGCTCACGAGCCCTTCGGCGCTCAGCTCGGCCAGCGCCTGGCGCACGGTGATCGTGCCCGCTTGATAGAACGCGCACAGCTCGGGAATCGGCGGCAACTGGTCGCCGCGCTTCCATTCGCCCTGATGGATGCGTCCACGCAGCAGGCTGGCAATCCGCGCATAAAGGGCGACCCCTTTGCGCTCGGGGGGCGACGACGACGGGTTCAATCACGGGCTCCTGGAATGATGCGGGCGGCGGGATGGCAGAGCGTGGCGCGACGGGCGTGGCTCAGATAAACGCCTAACATTCTACTCTTGGAATGTCTGTGCTCGGGCAGGCGTCCATGCCGGTGCGCCGCCGATCGTCACACCCACAGCCGGTACATCCAGAACGATTCGTCGTCGATGAAGCGTTGCGTGAATTCGCTCGGCGAGAACCCCGTGATGCGCTTGACCTCGCGGCTCAGGTGCGCCTGGTCGGCGAACCCTTCGTCCAGCGCCAGCGTGGCCCAGTTGAATGCGGCGCCGGCTTCGTACCGGTCGCGCGCCGCAAAGAACGCGCTTTCCGTCCTGACGAGCGTTTGCCATTCGCGCAGCGACCGGCCGCTGTAGGTCTTGATCCGCCGCTCGACCTGCCGCGGGCTGTGGGTATCCCGCCATTCGCGCGCCTGCAGCGCAAGGCGCTCGACCCAACTGCGTCCCGCATTGCGTAACGACGAAAGCGGCGTCGCAGGCCGTAACGCCTGCCAGCGCGGTGCAAGATGACGTTCGATCGCCGCCAGCGCATCGGCATCGCGGTCCGCGCCGGCCAGCGCGTCGAGCAGCGGATGCCAGTCGTGGCCGAGGCACGCATGGGCGTCGAGCACGCGATCGTGGATGTCCGCCAGCGCGATGCCGAACAGCGCCCGCGCCGCATCGGCGGTGAAGCAGATCATGCCGATCCGTCCGCCCGTCGGCGCCCAGGCTACGGTAGGGGCCGAATGGCTGCCCGACAGCGTCACGGCGGCACCGAAGGGGCGCCACCGGGGCCCGTCGGCCGTGTGTTCGACGAAGCCCGCGTCGAGATCCCGATACCACGACACGCACACGAGCGGCGTGGCCGGAAAATGCGAGAGCCGCTGCGCGTCGCTCAATGCGATCCCGCGCGTATCGTGCAACACGATCGCGACCACCGCGCCCTGCAGGGCAGCCGGCGCCGGGTACAGCCGTCCATGCGGCGCCCGCCCGTCGCCCGGCACGCGAGGGGCGCGGGCCAGCGGATCGGGGCACGACAGCGGGATCGATGACGGGTCGGAGAACATGACGCTGGAGTATAGGGAGCGGCCCGACGCGTGTCGATGTCGTTTGCGTTCAAGACCGCCGCCATGTCGGTGCGGACAATCCGGCCCATGAACACGCGATCCACATCCTCATGTCCATTCCATACGGGCGCTGCTGCTGCGGCGCCCGTGCTTCACCCGCCCGGCGTATGGCCGCCGGGGCCGCGTGCCGGCCTGACGGGTTGGGGGCTGCTGCGCGCGATGTCGGGCGACCTGCTCGGCACGCTGGCCGGCTGGCGGCGCGAATACGGTGATGTCATGCACTTGCGAATGTGGCCAGAGCATGCGGTGGTCGTGACCGATCCCGCGCTCGTGCGCGAACTGCTGGTCACGCATCACGATGCGCTCAGGCGCTGGGAGCGTGCCGTCCGCGTGTTTGCGCAGGTCCACGGCCATAGCGTGCTGATCGCAGAAGGCGACGCGTGGCGCGACAAGCGGCAGGCGTTGCAACCGAATTTCATGCCGAAGGCGGTGCAGACGTTCGTGCCGTCGATCGCGGCGACGGCCGGACATGCGCTTGCGCAGTGGCCCGCGCGCGATCCGGACTGGCCGATCGAAAGCGCGCTGACGTCGCTGGCGATGGACGTGATCATGCGCACGATGTTCTCCGACGCGATCGGCGACGACGCACGCGCGGCCGAGGAAGCCGTGCGGGCGGTGAGCGCGGCGGCCAACGCCGATTTCTACTGGCCCGCGAGCACGCCGGACTGGGTACCGTGGAAGCGCGGCAAGGCCCGGGCGATGGCCGTGCTGAACGGGCTGATCGACCGGCAACTGCATGCGCGTCTCGACCTGCCGGCGCGAGCGTGGCCCGACGATCTGCTGTCGCGCTTGTTGCGGCTGCATCGGGACGACGCGCGGCGCTGGCCGCTGCAGGCCGTGCACGACGAATGCATGACCGCGTTCCTCGCCGGCCACGAAACGACGGCCGGGGCGCTGACCTGGTGGGCGTGGTGCATGGCGACGAATCCGGCGGCGCAGGCCGCCGCGCGCGATGAAGTGTCACGCGTGCTGGGCGGTTGCGCACCGTCCGCCGAGACGCGAGCGTCGTTACGCTACCTGACGCACACGCTCGAGGAAACGCTGCGCCTGTATCCGTCCGCGCCGATCCTGATCAGCCGCCGCGCGTCGCGACCGATCGTGCTGGGGCCGTGGCAGTTTCCCGCGCGGACGCTGTTCATGCTGCCGCTGCAGCTCATGCAGCGCGATGCGAGATGGTTCGACGCGCCCGACGTGTTTCGCCCCGAGCGTTTTGCCGACGACGCGCCGGCCGCACCGCGCGGCACCTACATGCCGTTCGGCACGGGCCCGCGCGTGTGTCTCGGGCAGCATCTGGCAATGACGGAAATGACGGTCGTCGCGGCGATGATCCTGCAGCGCTACGCATTGTCGGCACCGCCCGGCATGAAGCCGCCGCGGCCGGTGCTGAACGTGACGCTGCGGCCGGACCGGCCGCTGCATCTCGCGATCGCGCCGGCGGCGGATGGGCGTTCCGCGTGATGCGGACAGCGCGGCCGGGCGAGCGTGCCGCTGAGTCGACGACAGATATCGAACGCGACGGCAGGCTGGCTGATACGCGACACGCAACGAAATGGAATCGTCGGAACGTAAACGCGTGCCGGCCCCTGCGTTCGGCGCCACTGGCGCGGCATCGCGCAGCACCTATGCTTGAAGGGCCCAGTCCGGGCGCAGCCCAAGGAGGATGGTCATGCGCATGCTTCTCAACATACGAATCCCTCATGAGCCGTTCAACACGCTGGTGCGCGACGGCAGCGTCGGCGACGTGATCGGGCGAATACTCGAAGCGGTCAAGCCCGAGGCTGTGTATTTCACGGAGCAGAACGGCGGGCGCGGAGCGGTCGTGATCGTCGACCTGAACGATCCGTCGCAGATCCCGGCGCTCGCGGAGCCGTGGTTCCTGATGCTGAATGCGGACTGCGAGTTCCGCGTGGTGATGTTGCCGGACGACCTCAAGCACGCCGGGCTCGCGCAGATCGGCGCGAAGTGGAAGTCGACGTAGACGTAGACGTAGCGAGAATCAGCGCATGACGATGCCCCTGCTCGAGACCCGTGCAGGCGGCTTGGCGCGCCGTCGTTCGCGTGCCGGCTATCGCGCAGGCTGCGACGGTTCGGCGTTCGCTGTTTGCCTGTCTTTCGGCCGCACCAGCAACAGCAGGCCGCTCAGTGCCGCCGCCGCGACGAACACGAAAAAGAACTGTTCGTTCCATTGGCGCAGGCTGTCGGACGCCACGCCGCCGTGACTCCCGGCCGAGGCGCCGGCTTCCAGCAGGAACGTGAAGACGGCCGGCACCGGCGCGGAGCCCAGGTAGGCGAGGAACGCGAACTGCAGCCGGCCGCGGGTCAGGAGCGACCAGACGTTCTTGCCCATCAGGCAAGCGACCAGCACCACCGGCGGGATAAGCACGATCGATACGGCACTGATCGCACACAGCAGCAGCCAGCCAAGTCCGATGATCGGAATGAGCGACATGAATCGGGACTCCTGTTGTCGGGCAATCCTGTTGTCGACGGCGCATCCGCATCGGCGTTACCGGATGACCGCGGCATGCGGCGCTTCACGGAGTGTGCCCGATTCCACGCCGGTTGCCATCCGTCGGCAGCGATGCAGTCATCCGGCCGCGTCTTCCCCCAGCGCCTGGATGAAGCGCGAAAACAGCTCGGGCTGCGACGAAATCCCGAGCTTCGCGTACAAATGCCGCCGGTGCACCTTCACCGTTTCGGGGGATATCGCGAGCCGCTCGGCGATCGCCTTCGACGAATTGCCGCGCAGCACCATTCTCGCGATCGACATCTCGCGATCGGTCAGCACGCCCGCGCCGAAGCGGGCGAGCGCCTGCTCGACCCGCGCGCCGAGATCGGCATCGGGCGTCGCGCGCGCCGCGTCGCCCACCAGGCGCCAGTGCTGCCGGATCGCCGCGAGCACCCACGGCATCGCGGCCGTCAGCTTGCCGAGCGGCTCGACGTCGAACCGCGTGCCCGCACCGAGCGACAGCGAGAGCAGCATGTCGGCGTTCGGCCGCACGAGGATCTGGATTTCGTCGTCGCCGACCGCGTCGCGGAAGTAGCTCAGGAAATATTCGCTCTGCCGGAACAGGTCGGGCGCGACTTCCTCGAGCCGGTAGCAGCCGTCGGCGAGCCCGTCGTGCGCGGCCTGCAGGAACGGGTCGAGCAGATACACGCCGTTCAGGTAGAGCGGCACGGGCGATGTGGCGTCGGTGCCGCCCGTGTCGTATTCGTCGAGCACGAGCGGCACGCCGTCGCGGCCGATCGCGGTCGCGAGCGCATTGTCGAACGGCACCATTTCATTGAGCAGCAGCACCAGGAACCGCCAGAAGCGCGGCTGGCCGAGATGATCGATTGCGCGGCCGAGCGCCTGGTGCATCGCGATTTCGGAAAAGAGACGATCCATACCACCACCGGAAGGGCGTAACACGAAGGGGGAATAGCGGTCCTGAAATTGGCTTCCTAGACTGCCACGCAATCAATCGGGCCCGAGTATGGGCGTTCAAAAAAAAGTGGCAAAGGATTGGCCCAAGCACAGGAGAACGAAATGGCGATGATGTCGGAATCGACGGGCACGCTGCAAGCGGCGCCTGCAACGGAAGACGCGCCGCGCGCGCTGTCGCAGACGCTCAGCGTGCGCGATGCGGTGATGATCACCGTATCGGGCGTGACGCCCGCGAGTTCGATCTTCGTGATCGCGCCGTTCGCGATCCAGCAGGCCGGCAGCGGCGCCGTGCTGTCGTTCCTGCTCGGCGGCGTGCTCGCGCTGGCGTTCGCGCTCTGCTATGCGGAGCTGAGTGCCGCGCACCGCAGCGCGGGCGGCGAGTACGTGATGGCCAAGCGCGTGTTCGGCACGCTGCCCGGCTATCTGACCTTCATCACGGTGCTGTCCGTCAGCGTGTTCATCCCGGCGGTGCTCGCGAGCGGCGCCGCGCCTTACCTGAACAACGCGCTCGGCACGCATTTCAGCAACCAGTCGGTCGCGCTGACGATCGTGCTGCTCAGCTACCTGCTCGGCATGCTGAACATCAAGACGAACGCGTGGATCACGGGCGCGTTTCTCGTCGTCGAGATCGGCGTGCTGATGCTGATCGCGGGCCTCGGCTTCGGTTCGCCGCATCGCGGCGCCGACGCGCTGATCGCGCCGGTCGTCGCGAGCGGCAATGCGCTCGTGCCGGCGACACTGGCCGCGATCGTCCCGGCGATCGGCACGGCGATCTTCTGCTACAACGGCTTCGGCTCGGCAGCCTATCTCGCGGAAGACCTGCGCGGAGGCAACCGCAATGTCGCGAAGGCGGTGATCTACTCGCTGCTCGTGATCCTCGTCGTCGAACTCATTCCGCTCACCGCGATCGTGCTCGGTGCGCCTTCGCTGACCGAGCTGACGAAGAGCGCCGACCCGATCGGCTATGTCGTGCGTTCGCTGAGCAACCCGGCCGTGTCGCGCGTGGTCAGCGGCGGGATCTTCCTGTCGGTGTTCAACGCGATCATCGCGATCGTGATCACGATGGGCCGGCTGCTGTACAGCAGCGGCCGGCACGCGCTCTGGTCGCGCACCTGCAACCGCGCCTTCTCGACGATCCATCCGCGCTTCGAATCGCCTTGGCTCGCCACCATCGCGCTCGCGGTGCCGTCGGCGGGGCTCGTGTTCGTGTCGAGCCTCGACGAGCTGACCGCGTTCACGGTCGACCTGCTGCTGCTGATCTATCTGGTCGTCGGGCTGGCCGCGCTCGCGAGCCGCTTCGTGCGCCGTGACGTCGAGCATCATTACCGGATGCCATTGTGGCCCGTGACGCCGCTCGTCGCGGTAGCCGGCGCCGCGTATACGCTCTACACCACGCTCGCAACGGCCACGAAACCGACCGACCTGATCATCATCGCGGGGCTGCTGGTCGCCGCGCTCGTGATGTATGTGGTCTGGGCGCGCCACAGCGAAGCCTTCCGCATGCTCTGAGCGCGGGATCGAAAGCTTGCCGTACCGAAACATCGAAACACCGAACCATTGAAAGACGGGAGGAATTGCATCATGCGCACGAGGGATCTCGGCATCCGCATCGGGCTCGGCACGCCGGGCCGCTTCAACGCGATCACGGACGTTCCGGGCGTGCGGGTCGGACATTGCACGCTGAACGTCGAGAACGGCGACGCGTCGATCCGCACCGGCGTCACCGTCATCGAGCCGCGCGCGGGCGCCGCGCACGATTCGCCGTGCTTCGCGGGCGTGCACGTGCTGAACGGCAACGGCGACGCGACGGGGCTCGAATGGATCCGCGAGGCCGGCCTGCTGACCACGCCGATCGCCTATACGAACACGCACAGCGTTGGCGCAGTGCGCGATGCGCTCGTCGCGAACGAGCGCGAAGCGGCGGCGGGCCGCGTGTACTGGTGCATGCCGGTCGTGATGGAAACCTACGACGGGCTACTGAACGACATCTGGGGCCAGCACGTGAACGCCGCGCATGTGCAGCGCGCGCTGGCCGCCGCGCAGTCGGGGCCGGTTGCCGAAGGCGGCGTGGGCGGCGGCACGGGGATGATCTGCCACGAGTTCAAGGGCGGCATCGGCACCGCGTCGCGCGTGCTCGCGGCCGAGTTGGGCGGCTGGACCGTCGGCGCGCTCGTGCAGGCGAACTACGGCGTGCGCGAGATGCTGCGCGTGGCCGGTTATCCGGTCGGCGAAGTGCTGCGGCACGTGCCTTCTCCGTTCCGCGCGCCGGACGCGCAGGGTGAGGCCGGGATGGGCTCGATCGTCGTGACGATCGCGACCGACGCGCCGCTGCTGCCGCACCAGTGCACGCGTCTCGCCCAGCGCGCGAGCGTCGGGCTGGCGCGCGTCGGCGGCGGCACCGAGGATTCGAGCGGCGACATCTTCCTGGCGTTCGCCACGGGCAACGACGGCCTGCCGGCGGCGAACTACGGCAGCAAGGGCGCGCCGACCACCGGCGTGAAGATGGTCAACAACGACCATATTTCCGCGTTGTTCGTGGCGGCGGCGGAAGCGGTGGAGGAAGCGATCGTGAATGCGCTCGTCGCGGGCGGCGACGTCGAGTCGCGCGGGGCGCGGGTCGAAGGGCTGGGGCAGGCGCGCTTGCTGGATGCGTTGCGCGAGGTGGGCTGGCGGCCGGGGCGCGGCGCCTGAAACGGCATGCGCCGCTTCAATCGAAGCGGCGCGCAGGGGAGCGGCGATGCGGCGATCGGCCGGGCCGCCGCTCGCCCATGGATGCAACGCGGGCGGTGCGGGCCTGGCCGTGACGACGCGGCGTCATGCTCAGCTGCCGAAGTAGATGTTGCAGAAGCTGACGGGGCCGACACACGCGTTCGGGTCTTCCTGCTTCGATTGCGAACGATCGACGCGGCCGGCGGCCTTCACGGCTTCGGCGCGGTTCGCCTGTTGCGGTGCGACGTCTGCCGGTGCCGGCTGTGCGTGAGCAACAGCAGCGGTGAGCGACAGGGCAACGAGGGCGAGGTGCAGCGGCTTCATTTTGGTTTCTCCTGGGTGGGTGCCAGTCTCGCTGGCAGTGAGGAAACTATAGGCTCGCACTGCTTAAAGATTAATCACCGCGGCTGTAGAGCTTATTTCCATCCGGAACAAGGATCCCGTTGCGCGCGCGCGCGCACCGATCGTCAATGGCGGTGCCGGTTGAACGGCGCATCCTTGTCCAGCAGCGCGCTGCGCATGAAGTGCAGGCAGCCGACGATGCGCTGCATCCGGTGCCGCTCGTTGGGCACCGCATACCACGCCTGCAGCGTGTGCTGCGCCGCGCGGATCGCCAGGTTCACCGATTTCAGCGTGCGCGCGTGGTGACGGGGCGTCGGGTCGTCGAAGAAGCGCGGCAGCTCATGCAGCACCGCGTCGATCGAGCCGGTCCAGCGCAGTGTTTGCGGCGGTTTCGATTCACAGAACGCGTTCAGTTCGTCGCGCAGGTCGATCACCGCGTGGCCGACCTCGAGCGTCGACAGCATCCAGCGCAGCGCGTCGCGATGCTGTCGCGTGCGCCGCACGAGCAGCGTGCGCAGTTGCGCCATCAGGTCGTGCGTGCTCGACTGGAAGCGCTGCGCGAGGCGCTCCGTCGGCCCTTCGCACGCCAGCGTGACCTGGCGGCGCAGGTCGTGCGCGATGCGGCCCGTGAGCCACGGCATGTGGGTAGGAAAGACAACCGCGAACACGAGCGAGCACGCGAGCATCGCGACGACGATCGCCAGCCCGTTGTTGATCAGCAGCTCGGGTGTATACGCGATCACGTTGTCGGGCCCCGCGAGCAGGCAGAAGAACACCGCGAAGCCGATCCCGTAGCCGGACAAGCCCGGCCGCATCGCGAGAAACGCGCCGAGGCCGAGCACCGGCGCGAGCGCGGCGCACAGCAGCGGGAACCCTTCGATGTTCGGATACACGTAGCACAGGAACACGTAGCCGACGGCGGTCGCGAACGCCGCGCCGACGCTCATCTGCGCGACGAACTTCGGCGCGCGCGGTGACGTCGAGCTGAGCGCGCACGCGATCGCGGTGGCGATCACGGCGAGCGGGCCGCTCGGCCATTCAGAGGCGAGCCAGAACGCACTCATCGCACCGACGGCGACGATCGTGCGCAGGAACGCGAACCCGACGAAGAACGAATTGGTCTTCACCGCGTAGTGCGTGACCGAGCGCTCGAACGAGTGATCGTCCTGGTCGAGCGATGCATAGGTGTCGGCGTAGCCGAGATATTCGCCGATGAAGCGATACAGCAGCTCGATCGCGGTATCGAAGTCGAGCAGGCCGCCGGCCGCATGCTCCTCGATGGTTCGCCGCGACGCGCGCGCGGCTTTCGGCAACGCGCTGTGGAAGCGGCGCAGTTCGAGCAGTGCGCCGGCGGCCGGCGCGATGCCGCGCTGCCGCTCGTCGCGCAGCGCGGCGAAGCGTTGCGCAAGCGCATCGACGTGCGGCGCCAGCGCATCGAGCACCGCGTCGGAGCCATTGGCGCGCAATCGCTTGACGAGCTGGTGCAGGGCATGCAGCCGCGTGCACGCATTCATGAACTCGCTGTTCAGCCGCGCGAGGCGGCGGCTGCGCGCGCGAATGTGCGGATCCTCGAACGATGCGAACGCGCGGTTGGCCTCGAAGCCGACGATGTCGTCGACGAAATCGGCGAAGCGCCGCTCGAAATCGCCGCGCGCGACGTCGCCCGCGAGCGCGCCGGCCGTGAATGCCGCGAACGTCGCATGACGGGTGCCCAGTGAACGCATCAATGCCTTCGCGGAGCTGAGCGGCAGGATCAGCGCGCTGACCGCGCCCGAGCACGCGATGCCGAGCGCGACTTCCGCGGCGCGCGTGAGCGCGGACTGGAACAGCGTCTGCGGGGTCATCACGGACGGCAGGCCGATCAGCGCGGCCGTGTAGCCGGCGAGCACGAAGCCGTACCAGCGGAAGTGGCGGTTGCGCACCGCGAGCGCGATGCAGGTGCCGATCCACAGCGTGATGCCGGCCATGTACAGCTCGGGCTGCTGCGCGAACAGCCCGCCGAGCGCGAGCGCGGCGACGAGGCCGGCCGCCGTGCCGAGCACGCGGTAGAAGCTCTTCGCGAACACCATCCCCGACAGCGGCTGCATCAGCACGAACACGGTCGTCATCGCCGTGCGCGGCTGCGACATCTCCAGGCGCATCGCGATGCCCATCGCGAGAAGCGCCGCGAACACGGTTTTCGCGAGGTGCAGCCAGATCAGCCCGTCGCTCGCGGCCCAGTCGCGCGCCGCGTCGCCGAGTGGATCGAGCCAGGTCCTCCATCGTGCCGGTTCGATGGAAGGACGCTCGATCGCAGGTTGTGGCTTCATGAAAAGAGGGGGCCGGTACGGGGCCGAGCGAGGTGCCTGGCACGTCCGAACGGGTCCGTTCGACTGTTGAGGCGCCGATTGTAGGAGGGCGGCGCCCGCGCATTAACGCAGCTTCGGGGAAACGATAGTTGCAGCCGGAGTAACAATCTGTCGCATCCCGTGGAGGAAAATAGCGGCTCCGCTACAGGTTGCTCACAGGAATGGATACCCTACAAAACATGCGGGTGTTTTCGCGCGTCGTCGAGACGGGCAGTTTCACCGCCGCCGCGCAATCGCTGAATTCGACGACGGGCGCGATGTCGCGCGCGGTGTCGGAGCTCGAGGCGCGCCTGCGCACCCGTCTGATGAATCGTTCGACGCGCCGTCTCGCGCTCACGTCGGCCGGCGAAAGCTATCTGCGGCGCTGCCGCCAGATCCTCGCCGACGTCGACCGCGCGGAAGAAGAGGCGAGCTGCGCGCACGAACGGCCGGCCGGCGTGCTGCGCATGCACAGCTTCGCGAGCGTCGGCCATCACTATGTGTTGCCCGCGCTGACGCGCTATCACGCGCAGTTCCCGGACGTGTCGATCGAACTGTCGCTGTCGCAGCGCATGCCCGACCTGTTCGACGGCACGAGCGATATGGCCGTCGTGACCGCGTCATCGCTGCCCGATTCGGAACTCGTGTCGCACCTGCTCGGCTCGACCTTCAGCATCCTGTGCGCGTCGCCCGACTATGTGAAACGCCACGGCGCGCCGGTACGCCCGCAGGATCTCGCTGCGCACGCATGCCTGACGTTATGCACGCCGGCGTTCCCGACGCACGAATGGGTGCTCGAAGGGCCGGAAGGCGTCGAGCAGATCCACGTCGCGGGGCCGGTGCAGACCAATACGGCCGAATCGCTTGCCCTCGCGATCCGCGACGGCATCGGGATCGGCATGCTGCCGCTGTACTCGGCGATCGACGCGCTGCGCGACGGCACGCTCGTCCGCGTGTTGCCCGCGCATATCCTGCAGAAGATGAACGTGTACGCGCTGTATCCGTCGCGCCGCTTCGTCGATGCGAAGGTGCGGACCTGGGTCGAGATGCTGCGGGCCCAGGTGCCGGGGATGATCGCGCGCGACGTCGAGATGCTGAACGCGATCGATCGCGAACCGCAGGCCGCCTGAGCGGCGGGCGCGTACCAGCGCATTGCCGCACTGCCGGCGTCTTCTCTTCAAGCCAATCAAGCGAACGCAACCGCGCCGCGCCTGCATGACATCGTTCATGCGGGCGCGGCGCTTCGTCATGCCGTTACCGCGCGGGCTTGGCCGCCGCGCCCGATTCCGTCGTCGGTGCGCCGGCGTGGCCGTAGGCGGCCTGCGCGGCCTTCTGTTCCGCGAGACGCTTTTCGTGAAGTCGTTCCTGCGCCGCCATGATGTCGTCCGGATAGTTGTTGACTTCGCCGCGCGCCGGGTTGTAGCCGACCGACTCGAGATCGATCAGCTCCTGCAGCACTTGCGCGCGCGTGACGGGCGACTGGGCCGACTGGGCGAAAGACAGGGCCGGTGCAACGAGCAGGACGGCAGTGGCGGCGGTAACGACGAGCGATTTCACGAGGTTCTCCTGGGTACGGGGTGGGCGGCCGGTTCGACGCGCGATGCGTGACCGCGACCTTTGCAGGCAGTCTACGCAGCGCCCGCGCGCGCAAAAACCCCGATTCCAGGCAGGCTGCCTTCCAGATGGCACAACATTGATGGAGGCCGCCCGCGGCCGGCGAACCCGCGTGCGAACGCAGGTTCGTGGCCGGCGGGCGACGACGCATCGCACCGGTCAGAAGCGCGTGCGCATGCCGATCGTGCCGACGATCTGGTTCGCCGTGCTCGATGCGCCGCCCGAGCCGTTGATGAACGCCTGGTAGCCGCGGCCCGCTGCGTGCTGGTACATCGCTTCCGCGTAGACGTCCGTGCGGCGCGACAGCTTGTAGACGGCCTGCAGGTCGACCTGGTGCCATTTCGGATCGGTGCCGTGCTTGCTGTCGGGGTTCGACACGCTCGCGTCCGTGTACACGTAGGCCGCGCCGAGGCTGACGGCCGGCGTCACCGCATAGCGCACGTTCACGTCGTAGTTGTTGAACGCGACCTGGCCGGTCGAGCCGAACGAGCCCGTGTTGTCGTACTGCGAACGCGTATAGACGAAGCCGACGGTGGCCGGGCCGAACCCGTAGCTGATGCCGCCGCCGTACGAACGCATGCGGTCCGAGCCGATCGACCAGCCGCCCTGGTTCAGGCTCTTCGCTTCGGCCGCATCGGTCGCGCCGGGGCTCGCGCTCGTCGAGCCCTTCGTGCCGTTCATCTGCAGGTACGCGCCGGCCAGCTTCAACGGGCCGTTCGTGTAGCTCGCCGCGACGCTGTACGCGCGGTTCGCGCCGAAGTTCGTCGCGTTGGAGAACGCATACATTGCGCCGACCTTGAAGCCCGCATAGGTCTCGCTCGTGTACTTGACCGCGTTGTTGATGCGCAGCGAGTGGTTCAGGTTGTCGTTGTCGAACGGATGCGCGAAGCTCGCGTCGCCGAGGTCGCCGGCCGTGGCCGACAGCGGCGCGACGAAGTCGACCATCGTGTCGTACTGGCGGCCGAGCGTCAGTGTGCCAAAGCCGTTCTGGCTCAGGCCGACGTACGCGTGGCGGCCGAACAGCTTGCCGTCCTGCCCGAGCCCGCCGTTGTTCACGTTGAAGCCGTTCTCGAGCACGAACAGCGCCTTCAGGCCGCCGCCGAGATCCTCGGTGCCGCGAAACCCGACGCGGCTGCCGTTGACGGTGCCGCTGTTCAGGCGCCACAGCGACGCGCCGTTCGCGTTGTTGGTGTAGACGATGCCGGCGTCGATCAGGCCGTACAGCGTGACCGAGCTCTGTGCGTGAGCGAGCGGGGCGAACAGGGCGGCGGTGCATGCGCCGGCGATGAGGGTTTTTTTCAAGTCAGGGCTCCTGCGTGTGGGACTGGGAACGAAAGTTCGGCGCAAGTGTAGGGGCGCATCGCGCGCGCAAGGCCGCCGGGGCGGCGAGCGCACCTTTCCGGATCCCGCAAGAGTCCTTCACAAAACTGACACGATGTGCCGCGCGCGCGTGACGCCGGCGGTTTTTGCGTGATCGTGTGCGGGTGGCATCCGCTCCTCCGTGGCCGGCTGTCGCGTGGTTGCAACATGGGCGGGGCGCGGGACGGCGGTTGATCGGCGCGATCGGCGTGACCGCCGCGCGGAGTATGGGGCGTTCACGTCGACGAAGGGCGTCATACGCGTATCCGCGTTGACGCGGACTTGTCGCAGGCGGCGGGCGATCCTGGCCCGTCCGACGTCATGCATTCACAAAATGCATCAGTCGATTCGAAAAATACGTTTGTCTCATGATGGACGCCGGCCTACGATGCGGTCCTGACGGCGGCGTGCATGTTGCGCGCCGTCTTTTCGATTCCATTCGCCGACCCCATGCGCCCCGATCTCTCGTCCGCCCCCGCATCCTCCTCGCCGGCCGCCAGCCCGTTCGCGCGCGTGGCCGTCGTCACGATCCTGACCGGCGTCGGCGCGGGCCTCGGCGGCATGCTGCTCGCGCTGCTGCTGCATGCGATCCAGCACGTCGCGTACGGCTACAGCGTCGCGCACGTAATCGGCACCGAGAGCTTCCTCACCGGCGTGACCGGTGCCGATCCGCTGCGCCGCCTCGCGGTGCTGGTCGTCTGCGGGATCGTCGCCGGCGGCGGCTGGTGGGCGTTGTACCGGTATGGCCGGCCGCTCGTCAGCATTCGCCGCGCAGTGCGTGCAGCCGATCCGCGGATGCCGGTCGTCAGCACGACGGTTCACGCGCTGCTGCAGATCGTCACCGTCGCGCTTGGCTCGCCGCTCGGCCGCGAAGTCGCGCCGCGCGAGATCGGTTCGCTGCTCGCCGGGCGGCTTGCGCATGCGGCGGGGCTCACGCCCGACGACTGCCGGCTGATGGTCGCGTGCGGTGCCGGTGCGGGGCTCGCTGCCGTCTATAACGTGCCGCTCGGCGGCGCGATCTTCGTGCTCGAAGTGCTGCTCGGCACGTTCGAACTGCGTGCGCTGGTCGTGGCGGTCGCGACGTCGGCGATCGCCGCGGCCGTTGCGTGGATCGGCCTCGGCAACGAACACCAGTACACGGTGCCGCCGTTCGTGCTGAGCACGCCGCTGGTGGCGTGGTCGATCGTCTGCGGTCCGCTGTTCGGCTTCGCCGCGTACGGCTTCGTGCGGCTCACCACACGTGCCCGGGCGAGCGCGCCGAAAGACGGGCGGTTGCCTGTGCTCGCACTGATCAACTTCGCGATGATCGGCGTGCTCGCGATGGGGTTTCCGTCATTGCTCGGCAACGGCAAGGGCCCGGCGTCGCTGGGCTTCGACGGCACGTTGACGATCGGGTTTGCCGCGGCGCTGCTCGTGCTGAAGGTGCTGATCGAGGCCGGCAGCTTGCGGGCGGGTGCGGAAGGGGGCCTGCTGACACCGGGCCTCGCGAACGGCGCACTGTTCGGCGTCGTGCTCGGCGGGCTGTGGAGCCTTGTATGGCCGGGCGCGTCGATCGGCGGCTGCGCACTGATCGGCGCGACCGCGTTTCTCGCCGCGTCGATGCAGATGCCGATCACGGCGGTCGTGCTGCTGCTCGAATTCACGCGCGCGGATCACGACAGCCTCGTGCCGATGCTGCTGGCCGTGGCCGGCTCGCTCGTTGCGTACCGGTTCGCGCAGCGGCTGGTGGAGCGGCGCGAATACGCGGTCGCGACGGTGCGTGTGCGCGCATCGGTGACGGCGCGTTAGCGCGGCGAGCTCGTTCGAATCCTTCGCATGCGGTGCCTGGGGCTCCGCATGCTACTTCTTGCTCCCTCGTTTCCCGGTTGCATCGCTGCGCTTACCAATCCAACTTACGGTCTCGATGCAAATGGTGTTGACGTTCCTCCTCCTTTAAAAGCGAGGAATTCCCACAGCTGGCGATGCACGTCCGCATCGGAGAATGTTCAGCGCAGCGTTGGTATCTCGATCATGCACGACACCACATTCACTGCAGGCCCATGCTCTTATTCGCAGTCCCGCGATACCTTTCGGCCGCGTCGTGCTGCCTTTCGACCCGCACGCCGAACAGGACTGGGTAGAACCGCTTTCGTCGACTTCCTCGAACGTGGCTCCGTGCGCGATCGCTTTGTAGCGGAGCTTATTTCGGAAGGACGACCAGGACACGTCATAGACGCTTTTCGCCATCCTGGTCTTGGCGAGTTTGGTGGCCGACACGTTGCCGATCGCGATGTAATCGAAGCGTCGCACCAGATCGAGCGCGAGCTTGTGCTGGAAATCCGCGCGGGCATTCGCCACCTTGGCGTGCAGCTTCGCGATATGCCGTTTGTGCTTTCGCGCCCGTTGTGCTTTCGCGAGCTTCTCGGCCGCGCGGCGGCCGAACTGATCGTTAGGCAGCTTCTCGCCGGTCGAAAGTGTGGCGAAGTCTTTCAGGCCAAGATCGATGCCAACACCGGAACGGATCGGGCGGGCCTGAACATCCGGAATCTCGATCACGATATTCAGGAACCAGTTGCCGCGCGCGTCCTGCGCAAAGTTGGTTCCATCCTTGATCTTGCCTTCGGGGAGCGGCCGGCTGTTAAACACGCGAAAGGTATTGCCGGCAAAGCGAAACGCGTCACCCTCGCGCTTCAGGTCACGCCCCTTCAGAGGCACCCAGCCCAGCGATTTCTTGCCGCGATAACGCAGGTAAGGCCGACGGTGTTGGCTGCGCGACTTCGCGTATTGCTCGCAGGTTGCGTTGACGGTGCCCGAGTGGATGCCGAGTTCCTTGCTGGCACCGGTCGTCAACACGTTCAGGTCGAAACCCGTCGGCCACTTCTTGCGCCACTTGAGCGCGTGCTTTTGCGTGTCGTTGCAGAAGTTCCAGACGTAGTTCACCGCACGGCTCTGCTTGTTAAGCAGGCCATTGAGCGACTTCACCCGGTAGCGATAGACAACAATCATGCTGATCACTCTAGCGTTCGAGTGCTTTCTGTCAACGGTGCATTTTTTCCTCATCATAACCGGTGAGTTTTTCTTGGGTGATTGAAGTCACGTACAACGAACGAGTGTGCGAGTCTGGACTCAATTGCGTGACAGCATGGCATCCCGCTCGTGCCCGTGCCGCAACGCGAGGCTGGCGAACGCCGCGATGACGAGCGCGGCCGCCAGCAGCGTCAACCCGTTCTTCGCATTGCCGGTGGCCTGTTCGATCGCACCGACGACGGTCGGTCCGACGAAGCCGCCGAGCAACCCGCACGTATTCACCAGTCCGAGTCCGCCGGCCAGTGCGTTACCGGCGAGCCGCGACGCGGGAAACGTGAAGACGATCGACTGAACGACGAAGAACATGAAGGCGGCCACGCACACGCACAGGAGCCCCGCGGCAGGCGACGCATGCGCGGCGCCGACCATCCCGGCCGCCATCACGACCAGCCCCGCACACAGCATCCGGCGCGAATGCCGCGACTCGCGCGCAAAGCGCGGCAGCGTGGCGGCGCCACAGGCGGCGGCGAGCCAGGGCAGCGCGGTCAACAACCCGACCGCGAACGGCGAGAAGCGTCCCGATGCGCCGATGATGCCCGGCAGGAAGAAAATCACCGTGTAGATGGTCAACTGGTGGCAGAAGTACACGAAGATCGCGAGCCAGATCTGCGGATCGCGCAGCGCGGCGCCGAACGCATGGCCGCCGTGCGCGCCGACGCCCGCATCCTGTTCGGCGGCCAGCGTGCGTTCGAGTGCACGCCCGGTTTCCGGGGAGAGCCACGGCGCGGTGCTCGGACGGTCCGGCAGCCGTGTCCACACGACGAATGCGAGCAGGATCGCCGGAATGCCTTCGACGACGAACAGCCATTGCCAGCCGTGGAAGCCGAGCGTGCCGTCGAGCTCGATGAGCGCGCCGGCCAGCGGCCCGCCGACGATGTTTGCGATGCACACGCCCAGCAGGAAATAGCCGGTTGCGCGCGCACGCTCCTCGCGGCCGAACCAGTACGTCAGGTACAGCATCACGCCGGGAAACAGGCCGGCTTCGGCGGCCCCGAGCAACAGGCGCATCACGTAGAACGACGTCTCGCCGCTGACGAATGCCATGGCGACTGACAGTGCGCCCCACGTGATCATGATCCGCGTGATCCAGAAGCGCGCGCCGACGCGATGCATGATCAGGTTGCTCGGAATTTCGAAGAGCGCATAGGTCAGGAAGAACAGCCCCGCGCCGAGTCCGTACGCGGCCGACGAAATGCCGAGATCGACCCCCATCGAATGTTTGGCGAACGCGATGTTGGTGCGGTCGAGGAAGCTGATCACATACGCGGCGATCAGCAGCGGCAGGAGTTTGCGGAACAGCAGCCGGTTCAGCGACGCGCTCGCGTCGCCGGCGGCGGAAGACAGGGCCTGGGCGTGATGAGTGGACATGCGGACGACTCCGGTAAGGGCGAACCGGCGCGCACGGCAAGCACGGTGCGCCGCGTTCGGCAGATGCCGCTGCGATGCATGCAGCGGATGGGCAGACGACGGAGCCGCGCCGGCAGCGCTCGAACGGAGCGGGGCGATGATGGGCGTCCTGGCGCCGGCCGGCTCGGGCCGGCGCCTTGTCACTGCGCTTGCGGATTCTGGTGTTGGGGCGCTACCCGGCGATCAGAAATTCACCGCGTCGCCGCCCTTGAGCGCGAGCATCGCGCGCGCCTCGGCCGGTGTCGCGATCTCGAGCGACAGGCCCTCGAGCACCTGCCGCATTTTCAGGACCTGCGCGGCGCTCGATTCCGCGAGCGTGCCCGGCGCGATCCACAGCGAATCCTCGAGCCCGACGCGCACGTTCGCGCCCTGGGCCGCGCCGATCGTCGCGAGCGGAATCTGGTTGCGGCCGGCGCCGAGGATCGACCACACGTAATCGCCGCCGAACAGGCGGTCGGCCGTGCGGCGCATGTGCATCAGGTCTTCCGGGTGTGCGCCGATCCCGCCGAGCAGGCCGAACACGCTTTGCACGAAGAACGGCGGCTTCGCGAGCCCGCGGTCGACAAAATGCGCAAGGTTGTACAGGTGCGAGATGTCGTAGCACTCGAATTCGAAGCGCGTGCCGTTCGCCCCGCAGCGCGTGAGGATCGTTTCGATATCGGCGAACGTGTTCTTGAACACGAGGTCGCGGCTCTTCTCGAGATGTTCGCGTTCCCACGGATGCTTCAGCTCGCGAAAGCGCTCGAGCATCGGGTACAGCCCGAAGTTCATCGAGCCCATGTTCAGCGATGCGACTTCGGGCTGGAAATGCAGGGCGGGCTGGAGGCGTTCGTCGACCGTCATGTGCGGGCTGCCGCCCGACGTGAGGTTGATCACCGCGTCGGTTTGCGCCTTGATGCGCGGCAGGAATTCGGCGAACACGGCCGGATCCTGGGTCGGCTTGCCGTCGGACGGATTGCGTGCATGGAGATGCAGGATCGCTGCGCCGGCCTCGGCGGCCGCGACGGCGGCGGTTTCGATCTCGTGCGGCGTGACGGGCAGGTGCGGCGACATCGACGGCGTATGGATCGCGCCGGTCGGCGCACAGGTGATGATGACTTTGCGAGCGTTGGCCATGGATGGATTCCTTTCGGTGAACGATGCAGGGTGCGTCAGAGCACTTCGACGTTGCCGCAGACGGAGATCGCTTGGCCCGTGATCCCGTGCCCGCCCGGCGAGCACAGGAACAGCGCGGTCGCGGCGATCTCGGCCGGATCGGTCATGCGCCGCAGCGAGATCTTCTCGAGATAGCGCGTCTCCATTTCGTCGTAACCGATGCCGAGCTGCTGCGCCCGTGCCTGGATCACGCGGCGCATCCGCGGGCCGCGCACGATGCCGGGTTGAATGGCGTTCACGCGAATGCCGAGCGGGCCGAGTTCGATCGCGAGGCTCTTCACGAGGCCGACCACGGCCCATTTGGTTGCCGCATACGGCGTGCGGAACGCGTAACCGAGCCGGCCTGCGACCGACGACAGCGCGATGATCGCGCCGCCGTGCTTCGCGTTGCGCAGCAGCGGCACCGCGTGGCGCGCGAACTGGAATTGCGCGGTCAGGTTGATCGCGACGGTTTGTTCCCACTGCACCGGGTCGATTTCTTCGATGCCGCCGGTCGGACCGGCGATGCCGGCATTGTTGACGAGCACGTCGAGGCCGCCGAGCGTGGCCGATACGTCGGCGAACACGCGTTCGACGGCGGCCGGATCGGAGACGTCGGCCAGCGTCGCACTGATCGCGCCGGCTCCGGCGCGCGGCGGCCGGTCGGCGAGCGGTGCAATCGCGGCTTGCGACGCGTCGCATACATGCACGTGCGCGCCGCATTCGGCGAACGCGTCCGCGATTTCAAGACCGATGCCCGATGCGCCGCCCGTCACGAGGACGCGCAGGCCGTCATAGGGTTTCAGCAGGTCGGAAGCTGTCATGCCGGGTTGTCTCCATCGTTGATGTAGTCGGATCGCGGACGCTCGCGACCGGGCGCCCGCGGCAGGTGGCCGCTACGGCTTCGCGTTCACGGTCCGCGGGGTCTGTTCCGCCCGCAGCGTCTCGGCGAGATCGTGTGCCGCGCCACCGATGTCGAGCGCGATGCCTGCGCGCACGCCTGCGCCGTCGCGCCGTTCGAGCGCATCGACGATGGCGCGGTGCGCATCCATCGAGCGCCGCATGTGCGGGATGTCGAGCGCGACCATGTTGAGGAAGGGGCCGACGCGCATCCACAGGTTCTCGACGATCGCGAGCGTGCTTTCGCTGGCGCCGTGCGCGTAGATCGCGCTGTGGAACGCGAAATTGCTTTGCAGGTAAGCGCGTGAGCGGCCTGCCTCGGCGTGCGCCTGCATCGTCTCGCAGGTCTTGCGCACGGCCGCGACCTGCGCGTCGCTCATGCGTCCGCACGCGCGTTCGGCGATGCAGCCTTCGAGTGCGATACGCACGTCGCGCAACTCGTCGAGCATGTCGAGCGTCATCGGCGGCACGACGAGCGCGCGATTCGGGCCGTCGACCAGCGCGCGCTCGGCGTGCAGCCGGGTGAGTGCGGCGCGCACGGGCATCGTCGACGAGCCGACCGCCTCGGCGACGCTGCGCAGGCTCAATGCCTGGCCGGGCGCGAAACGGCCGCTCATCAGCGCTTCGCGCAGTTGCTGGTAGACCTTGTCGGCCATCGTTTCCTGTTCAACGGCTTTCAGTGCGGGCGTGACGATACGGGGCGCCAAGACGAGTTCTCCGAGGTTTTATCTGTGATGTGTGATCACACTTGCAATGTGCGAAGTGTTGACGATCGAAGGCATCGAGTCAAGTCGAACGGGATCGGGGAAAACGCGGAGGAGGAGGTGTGAAGTGGCTGGCGGGACGGGTGATGCCGCGGATCCCCGAGCAAAAGGTATCGGGGGGAGACAATCGGCAATACTTCTTTCGTGTCCGGGACTTGATTCGCTTTCTCGAGCAACGGTGGGGGAAGGCAGACGGTGTCAAGTATCCGCCGTCAAACGGCGGGCCTCTGGCGGGGCGACAAGGTGTCATCCTGTTCGAGGTGTCGGGATGGAGCGACGCGCAGGGCCACGCCACGCTGTTCAATGGACGGACGTGTTACGACCATTGCTATTTCAACGAGCCGGGCGCGCGGTATCGTACCGATCGCGCAAATTTCTGGAGTCTGTCATGAGGAGAGCCTGGATCGCCGCCGTATTGACGTGCATCGCGCTTCAACCTGCGATGGTGTCGGCGAACGATGCAGCGCATGCATCACCCGAATCCGGCTCACGGACCAACCTCCGGAACTTCAAGGACATGGTGCTCGCGGAGTGCCTGGCTACCGCGTACAAGCAGGAGCCAGGCGTGGCCAAGGATATCGGCAGCAGCACCAGCGCGTTGCGCGACTGGACCTACTACGACTTGGAGCGTGCACCGGATGTCATTCACGCGCTGGTGGCGAAGTATCTTGGTCGCGACTACCGGAATCCGGTTGTCGAACCGGAAGTCCGGGACGTGAAATTCGACTTCCTGAAGTGCGTCGACCTGTACCACGGCAAGGAACTGGATATCGTCGCGAAGCAGCTCGTGTTCCGCCCCAACCGGACTTATCGGAGCGAGACTTCGCGGAAGTTGCGGTAGCAATCAGATGCCGTCGCGCAATGCAACGGCGTACCGTCTGCCATTCCACGCGTGCTACTCGAGCGTCCGGATCGAATTGCTGATGCCGCGTGCGCAGTCGATCACGGCCGGCGCGAGCTTGCGGCGCGCGTCGTCGAAGGTCCAGCGGCTCGTCGGCGCCACCACGTGCACGGCGGCCACCGGCTGCCCCTGGCTGCCGAGCACGGGCGCGGCAATCGACATGTCGCCGATGAACAGCTCCTCCTGGTTGGTGGCATAGCCTTCGAGCCGCGCGCTGTCGAGCAGCGCGACGAGTTCGTCGAGCGCCGTGACCGTGCGCGGCGTGTGCAGCGGACGCGCCATGCCGTCGAGACGCGCGCGCGCGTCGGCGGGCGGCAGCGCGCTCAGGAATGCACGGCCGGAACCGGTGCAATACATCGGGATGCGGCTGCCGATCGGCATGTGGATCGGCACGAACTTCGTCGACACGAAACGCGCGACGTACACCATCTCGTCCTCGTCCGGCTCGGTGAGGTTGGTGGTTTCGCCGGTCAGGTTCGTGAGTTCGGACAGGAACGGATTGGCCACGTCGATCAGCGTATCGGCCGCGAGATAGTTGAAGCCGATCCGCATCACGTGCGGCGTGAGCTGGTAGCGCCGCGTAACCGGATGCTTGCGGATGTAACCGAGCTTCTCGAGCGTATAGACCATCCGCTGCGCCGAGCTTTTCGTCATGCCGGCCGCATCGGCCACTTCCGCCAGCGTCATCGTGCGCCGCTTCGCGCTGAACGCGCGCAACACGTTCAGCCCTTTCTCCAGCGACTGGTTGAACAGCAGGTCGTTTGACTGATCGGGCGACGTTTCCATGAGCAAGGGGCCGAATCGATTCGATATCGCATCATATCGTATCGCATATCGATACTCAAAAATCTTTTTGCGATATTTTTGATTCGTTTTAAGATCGGGTCATCGTCGCAGTGTCGATCCGCGACCGGCCGGCGCACCGAAGTATTCGAGAAGGAGACATCATGGTTTCGTTCATCAAGCGGTTCGGCGCACTGGCCGCCGGTTTCGCCACCTGCATCGCTTTCTCCACGGCATCGGCCGGCGCCGTCGCGGCCGAGCCCACGCTGAAGGTCGGCGCGACGGCCACCGGCGTGCCGTTCACGTTTCTCGACGTCAAGAGCAATTCGATCCAGGGGATGATGGTCGATGCGATCACCGCGGCCGGGAAGTCGGCCGGGTTTCGCGTCGACGTGCAGCAGACCGTGTTCTCGGCGCTGATCCCGTCGCTTACCACGCAGAAGATCGACATCATCTCGGCCGCGATGCTGAAAACGCCGGCGCGCCAGCAGGTCGTCGACTTCTCGGACACGGTCTATACGTTCGGCGAAGGCCTGATCGTGAAGGCGGACGACCCGGGCCGCTACACGTCGATGGACGACTTCAAGGGGCAGGTGGTCGGCGCGCAGGTCGGTACGGCGTTCGTCGACGCACTCAACAAGAAGGGCATCTTCAAGGAAGTCCGCACCTACGATTCGATCGCCGACATCATGCGCGACGTCGCGCTCGGCCGCATCAAGGCCGGCTTCGCCGACCAGCCGATCGTCGCGTATCAGATCGAACACGGCGTCAACCGCCAGGTCCGGCTCGTGCCCGAATACCAGAGCGTCGTGAAGGGGCAGGTCTGCTTCATCGTGCGCAAGGGCGACACGGCGACGCTCGAGCAACTCAACGGCGCGATCCGGAAAATGAAGGGCGACGGCACGCTGCAGCAGATCCTGCAGAAGTGGCACATGAGCTGAGCGCGCGCCCGGGATTCCCGAGCGGTATCGCCCGCGCATCGCGGGCACCCACTGCGACGTGCCGCAGGGCCATCGCATAGGAGACCTCATGTTTTTTCAGAACGCGATCGATTTCCTGCCGATCCTGCTGAAGGGGGCGGTGGTCACGATCGAGATCACGGCATGCGCGTTCGTGCTCAGCTCGGTGCTCGGGCTGATCCTCGCGTTGCTGAAGGTGTCGCCCAACCGTGCCGTGTCGACGGTCGGGAGCACGGTCGTCAACGTGATTCGCGGCCTGCCGATCATCGTGCAGCTGTTCTACATGTACTTCGTGTTGCCCGATCTCGGCATCCAGCTGTCGGCGTTCCAGGCCGGGGTGCTCGGTCTCGGCATCGCGTATTCGGCCTACCAGGCGGAAAACTTCCGCGCGGGCATCGAGGCGATCGACCGTGGCCAGATCGAAGCCGCGCACGCGATCGGCATGCGCGGGCCGATGATCATGCGGCGCGTGGTGCTGCCGCAGGCGTTCCGCATCGCGCTGCCGCCTTACGGCAACACGCTGGTGATGCTGCTGAAGGATTCCTCGGTCGCGTCGACGATCACGGTAGCGGAGATCACGCGCGCCGGCCAGCTGATCGCGTCGTCGACGTTCCAGAACATGAGCGTCTATACGCTCGTCGCGTTGCTGTATCTCGCGCTCGGCCTGCCGCTGATGTTCGGCGTGAACCGGCTCGGCAAGCGACTCTCGCTGAGGAGAAGCGCATGATCCGGATCGATGCGATACACAAGCGCTTTCAGCAACACGCGGTGCTGAAGGGCGTCAGCCTCGACGTGCAGCAAGGTGAGGTCGTGTGCCTGATCGGGCCGTCCGGCTCGGGCAAGTCGACCGTGCTGCGCTGTATCAACGGCTTCGAGACGTACGACGAAGGATCGATCACGATCGACGGCGTGACGGTCGACGCGCATTCGAAACGGATCCACGAGCTGCGGATGCGGGTCGGCATGGTGTTCCAGCGCTTCAACCTGTTCTCGCATCGCACGGCGCTCGAGAACGTGATGGAAGGGCCGGTCCACGTGCGGCGCACGCCGGCCGCGCAAGCGCGCGAGCAGGCCCGCGCGCTGCTCGACAAGGTCGGGCTCGCGCACCGGATGAACGCGTATCCGTCCGAGCTGTCGGGCGGGCAGCAGCAGCGCGTCGCGATCGCACGCGCGCTCGCGATGGAGCCGCAGGCGATCCTGTTCGACGAACCGACGTCGGCGCTCGACCCCGAACTCGTCGGCGAAGTGCTCGGCGTGATGCGCGGCCTCGCGCGCGACGGCATGACCATGGTGGTCGTCACGCACGAAATGTCATTCGCGCGCGAGGTGGCCGATCGCGTGTGTTTCCTGCACGACGGCACCATCTGCGAAAGCGGATCCGCGCGCGACGTGCTCACGCAGCCGAAGCATCCCCGCACGCAGGAATTCCTGCGTCGACTGCTGGCGTCGGACGACGCCGCCAACCCGGATCGAACATGAGTGCAAGGAACGCGGCACCCGGATGGCCCGACGCCCAGTGGCCGGATTCGCTGTGGGCGGCGACCGCCGCGCCGGCGCCCGAAACACCCGCGCTCGACGCTTCCGCGTCGTGCGACGTGGCGATCGTCGGCGCCGGCTTTACGGGCCTGTCGACCGCGCTTCACCTGGCCGAACGCGGCGTGAACGTGCGCGTGATCGACGGCGCGCAGCCGGGCTGGGGCGCGTCCGGCCGTAACGGCGGGCAAGTGATCCCCGGCCTGAAATACGACCCCGACGAATTGATCCGCCGGTTCGGCGACGAAGCCGGCGAGCAGCTAGCCGCCGTGGTCGGCAGTGCGGCCGACACGGTATTCGACCTGATCGCGCGGCACGCGATCGACTGCGATGCGCGACGCCACGGCTGGATCCAGCCGGCGCCGACTGCCGCGATGCTCGACACGGTCGCCCGGCGTGCGCGGCAGTGGGCCGCGCGCGGCGCACCGGTCGAACTGCTCGGTCGCGACGAGGTCGCGCGCCGGCTCGGCACGCATGCGTATGCGGGCGGCTGGATCGATCGTCGCGCGGGCAGCGTGCAGCCGCTCAGCTATACGCGCGGCCTCGTGCGTGCCGCGCAGGCGAGCGGGGCAGTCGTGCACGGGCTGACGCGCGCCGTCGGGCTGACGCGTGCCGACGGCCGCTGGCAGGTCGCGACGGCCGGCGGCGCGACGCTATCGGCGGACCGCGTCGTGATTGCGACCAACGGGTATACGGACGGGCTGTGGCCCGGCTTGCGCCAGTCGGTGATCGCCGCGAACAGCTTCATCGTCGCGACGCAACCGCTCGCGCCGGAACTCGGTCGCGACATCCTCGCCGGCGGCGAGGTCGCATCGGATGCACGGCGCCTGCTGCTGTACTTCCGGCGCGATGCCGCGGGACGCCTGCTGATGGGCGGCCGCGGCCCGTTCGCGGAACCGCGTGCGACGAGCGACTGGCGCCATCTCGAGCGTGCGACGACGCTGCTGTATCCGCAACTGAAGGGAGTCCGGTTCGAGTACCGCTGGGCCGGGCGCGTCGCGATCACCGCGGATTTCATGCCGCACGTGCACGAGCCCGCGCCAGGGGTGACGATCGCGCTCGGCTACAACGGGCGCGGCATCGCGATGGCGACGACGCTCGGCAAGCATCTGGCCGCGCACCTGTCGGGCGATGCGCAATTGCCGCTGCCGTTCCGGCGCACGCCGATCCGGCCCATTCCGTTTCACGGGCTGCAGCGCTTCTATATCGCGGCCGGCGTGGCCTGGTATCGGCTGCTCGACAGCCTGTCGTGACGCAGGCGAGACGCCGAGTCGCCACGCGCCGGCGGATCAGGCAGAATCGGCTCCCCCAGTTTCCATCGACGGAGTCCGCATGACCGATCCGAACGAACGTCCCGGCCGCCAGGCATACGCGAGCTTCGCGCAACGCTACGCCAACATCGCGCCGACGAAGGCGCACAACGCGCTCTACGAACGTCCGGCGACGATGGCGCTGCTGGGCGACGTCGACGGCCTGACGGTGCTCGATGCCGGCTGCGGGCCCGGCATCGGCAGCGAACACCTCGCACGCCAGGGCGCGAGGGTGCATGCGTTCGACGTCACGTCGGAGATGGTCGCGCTGGCGAGAACACGCTGCGCGGGCCTCGCGGTCGACCTCGTGGAGGGCGATCTGGAGGGGCCGCTCGCCTGGTTGCCCGACGCGGCGTTTGACAAGATCGTCTGTTCGCTCGCGTTCGACTACGTGCGCGACCTTGCGCCGACGCTGCGCGAATTCAGGCGGGTCGCGCGGCCGGGCGCCACGCTCGTGTTTTCGATGGCGCATCCGATGCGCGACTGGATGGACGAACGCACGCGCGGCGAGGGCACCTATTTCGATACGTCCCGCTTCGGCTTCCACTGGTCGGGTTTCGGTGAGCCGAAACCCTATGTCGAAGCGTGGCGGCGGCCGCTTGCCGACATCCTGAACGCCGTGGCCGACAGCGGCTGGCGGCTCGACCGGTTCGTCGAGCCGAAGCCGCTGCCCGAGATGAGGGCCGCGTCGGAGCGGCTTCATGCGGAGCTGTCGCTGGCCCCGGCCTTCCTCTGCATCCGCGCGCGCTGCTGACACGACGCGGCGCGGCGGTCATCCCGCACTCAATGCCGCACCGGCTCGTCGTTCAGCGTGCCGAGGAATGCTTCGATATCCTTGATGTCCTGCGCCGTCATCGCGGGCTTGTCGCCCGGCTTGCGATCGAACGGCGCATCGGTCACGTCGACGTTCGCGCGATACTTCGGCGGGATGTCGTCGTACTCGTCGACCTTGCCGTCCGCGCCGCGCGAATAGAACTTCTGCGGCGAGATGCTGCGCTCGTTGTAGAACGCCATCACCTGGTCGAGCGTGTGGAACACGCCGTTGTGGAAGAACACGTGGCGCGTCGCCGCGTTGCGCAGCGTCGGCGTCAGGAACATCGCGCAATACTGCGTCTGGTCCTTCAGGTCGTCGCGGAACGGCCCGCACACGCCGAGATCGTAGAACGCCGGGTTGCGGTTCTGCGCCAGTTCCTTGTTGCGCGGCGCGCCGAGCGCCTCGTACTGGTAATCGGTGAACATCGGCGGCAGCCCGTCCTTGCCGGGTTTCGACAGGTGGCAGCCCGCGCAATTCGCCTTGTCCGGATCGTTGAACAGGCGCAGCCCGCGCAGTTCGGCCTGCGTGAGGCGCGCGCGGCCTTCGAGCCAGCGGTCGTACTTGCTGTTGTACGGATGGAACGACGGATCTTCCACCTGGTAGCGCGCGATCGCGAACATCGCCTCCGACACCGCGAGCTGCGGGCTGTCGAACACGCGCGGGCCGAACAGTTGCTCGAGCTGCGCGCGGTGCGACGACTGCTTGAGCTTGCGCGCGACGTCGTCGACGCTCGCGTTCGCCATCTCGACCGGATTCAGCAGCGGGCCGAACGCCTGTTGCTGCAGCGTATCGGCGCGGCCATCCCAGAACATCCCGCCCTGCGGCACGAGTTGCGGCGCGGCCGACGTGCCGGCCACCTTCTGCGCCTTGACGACGCCGGCCGCCGACGCGGCCTGCTGCGCGACGCTCGGCGCGGCGTCGTTTTCACCGGCATCGGGACCGATGCTGAAGTTCGGCTGACGGTACAGGTACATCAGCGACGGCGGCGGGCGATAGCCCTGCTGCGTCATCGCGAGGCCGCCCGGCTGCACGTCGAGCGCATTCGGCGGGCCATACGCATGATCCGGGCTGTGGCACGACGCGCACGACTGCTTGCCCGACGCGGACAGCGACGGATCGGCGAACAGCGCGCGGCCGAGCTGCGCGACCGCCGACAGCGGTTGCGCGGCGGGCCGCTGCAGCACGACCGGATGCGGGTTCGCGCCCGTCCAGTCGGCGACGACGGTGCCGATCGCCGCGGGCACCTGCGCGGGGAACGCGATCGCGAACGCGCCGTAGCCGAGCACGGCGGCGCCGATCACGAACGCCGTGCGGCGCAGGAGGCGGGACGGCGTGCGCGACGCGCGGGGGCCGGTGGTGTCGGGAGACGGGAACGCGGGGCGGGCTGTCATGCTGTCGGTCGGAAATCGGGCGCCGCACGAAGCGGCGCGTTAAACGGAAACGGCCGGCGCGTGCTGCGCCGGCCATGCGGTCACGACGTACCGGTCAGATCGCGGGTGCCGAGCTCAATACGGTGCCGAGCGTCGGGTCGAGGTACAGCGGCGTCGCGTTCGGCTTCGACGTGAAGTCGAACAACGCGCGCAGGTCGCCCGCCGTCGCATCGAACGAGCCGCCGCCGATGCGCTGGCCGCCGAGCCAGTTGTCCTCGATGAAGCGCACGACGGACGCCTGGTCGAGCATCGTGTGGTCGACGTAGTTCTGCTTCGCGTACGGCGAGATCACGACGAGCGGAATGCGCACGCCCGGGCCGCAACGGCCGTTCACGGTCGCGCCGTTCACGCCGGTGGTGCCGCCCGTGCCGCACTTGCCGTTGCCGTTGACCTGGTCGACCGCGTCCGACGACGCGTGCGTCGGCGCCGTGTACACGTGGTCGTACCAGCCGTCCGAGTCGTCATAGGTGACGATCACGGCCGTGTTCTGCCAGTCCGGCTGCTGTTGCAGGAAGTTGACCACCTTCGTCACGAACGCCTGCTCGTCGAGCGGATCCGAATAGCCGGCGTGCCCGTCCTGCGCGGCGGGGGCCTTCAGGTAGCTGACCGACGGGAAGTTGCCGGCCTTCACGGCAGCGAAGAAATCGTCCGTGTCGTACTGGTGGTTCGCGGGTTCGGCGGTCTTGCCGTCGGCCTGGAGGCTCGAACCGATCGCGGCGACCGAGCTCGGGCGCGTGTGCTGCGGGTTCGCGGTCGACGCGTAGTACTGGAACCAGTTGTGGTGCGGGATGTAGTCGGCCGTCGCGGCGTTCACGGCGGTGGCGACCGTGCTGCGCGCGCAGCCCGTGGTGCCGTTGCCGTTCGTCGTCGACAGGTTGAAGCCGCCCATGAAGCCGCCCCACGTGATCTTCGCGCTGTTCAGCAGGTCGCCGATGTTCTTGCCCGTCATCATCGCCTGGTCGGTCGTGCTCGAACACACGTCGAAGCCCGGGTCGACGTCGTTGATCATCGTGAAGCCGCCCTGGCCGTCATTGATGTAGTACGAGCTGGCGGCGAGCGTCGACGGCTGCTTCGACGTCTTGACGATCTGCATCCCGTTGGTCTGGCCCGACACGACGTTCAGCGCGCCCGGCGTCGACGGGCCGTAGACCGTCGTGAACGTGTTGTCGCTCATCGCGAAGCGTTGCGCGTAGTTCCACAGCGCGGTCACGGTGTTGCCGTCGAAGTAGCCCATCACCTGGCCCTTCGTGCCGAACGCGCCGGCGCCGCCGGACGAGCCCTTGCCGGTGTATTTCGGGAACAGGTCGGCGAGGCCGTTGTCCTCGGCCTGCTGCTCGGCCGTGTACGCGTGGTTCTGGTCGGCGGTCGCGGCCTGCGTGCGGTCGAGGCGGAACGGGTTCGCCGCGTCGGTGCCGTTGGCCGTGTTCGTGAAGTTCGGGTTCGCGGTGAGCAGCGTGCCCGTCAGGCCGTTGGGCGTCGGCGTGCCGGACTTGGCGGTGAACGCCGGTTCGCCCGACGGGTTCGTCGCGTTCGGGTAGGTGCCGAAGTAGTGGTCGAACGAGATGTTTTCACCGTAGATCACGACGACGTGCTTGATCGGCGTGGCGGTCTGCAGCGCATCCTGCGACGACACGGCGGGCGTCGACGTGGGATCGTCGCTGCCGCCGCAGGCGAACAGCGCCAGCGCCGCGGCTGCGCAGGCGGTGACGAGCAAGGCTTGACGGAACATCGGGAAACTCCAGGTAAGGTCTTCGATGGTGGAGAGCGGCCCCGTCGCCGTGTCGGTCCGGCGCGGAGCTCTTGAGCGAGCACGCGCATTGGAACAGTCCCGTATGAAGATATGGGGACGGAGTGGTTTCGTCGCGATTGCGCTGCGGTATCGATTTCATTACGGCGGAATGCGATGCGAAAGTGAACGGAAAGGGGCGGACCGCATGCCACCTTCGTGTCACATCCCGCGGCGCGTGGGCCGGTTGCCGCGGATGCCGCGCGGGGCGGGCGAAAGGGCGTCATCGACGGCTCGGCGCACGGTGCGGTGCGGCGCCCGTTTTTTGACAATCGGATGACGTATTCCTACGATGAACGCCCTGCGGCGACGATTTCGCGTGGCCGACCGTCAGCGAGTATTCATCGTGCCGATCCCCGTTCTGTTTGCGGTCCTGTGTGCGGCGTTCCTGCACGCGTCGTGGAATGCGCTCGTCCGCAGCAGCGGCGACCGGCTCCGGTCGGCCACGGTGCTGCAGATCGCGATCGGGCTGTTCGCGCTGCTGTTCCTGCCGGCCGCGGCGCCGATCGCGGCGGCGAGCTGGGCGTGCGTCGTCGCGTCGGCCGTGCTGCACGTCGTCTATACGCTGCTGCTGGTGCGCGCGTACGAGCACGGCGACCTGAGCGTCGCGTATCCGGTCGCGCGCGGCACCGCGCCGCTGCTCGTCACGCTCGGCGCGGCGGCATTCGCGGGCGAGCGGCTGAACCTGGGTGCGCAGGCAGGGCTCGTGCTGATCTGCGCCGGCATCCTCGCGATCGGGCTGGAGCGCGGGCGAGGCGCCAAGCACCGGATGATGCAGGTGCTGCCGACCGCGTTCGCGACCGGCGTGTCGATCGCGGCCTATAGCGTGGTCGACGGGATCGGCGTGCGGGAAAGCGGCAACACGGTCGGCTATACCGCGTGGATGTTCGTGCTGACGGGCGCGATGATGGCCGCGTACTACCGGCTGCGGGCGGGGCCGCTGCGGCTGACGCAGGAGGTCGGCGAAACGGCGAAGGCCGCGTGCGGCGGCGTGTTCGCGGCGCTCGCATACGGCATCGTGATCTGGGCGATGGATCGCGCGCCGATGGGGCCGGTGTCGGCGCTGCGCGAAACGAGCGTGGTGTTCGCGGCGCTGATTGCGCGCGCGTATCTCGGCGAGCGGCTGACGCCGCGCCGGGCGGCCGGTTGCGCGGTAATCGCGGCGGGGGCGTTGCTGATCAGTGCGTTTGAAGCGGTGAGATAACGGGGCTGGCCTGGCGCGCGGCTCGCCCCATCAAGCCTCGACCGGCATCGCACTCGTGCACTTGATCTCGTCGAGGCACACGCTCGAATGCACGCCGCTCACGCCGGGAATGCGCATCAGCGTCTCGAGCAGAAACCGCGACAAGCCTTTCAGATCGTGCGCGACGACCTTCAACACGTAGTCGATGTCGCCCGTCACCGAGAAGCATTCCTGGATCTGCGCGAGATCGGACACCAGTTTCTGGAACTTCGACAGGTCGCGGATATGCCCGCGCTCCATCGTCACGTGCACGAAGGCGGTCACGCCGAAACCGAGCGTGTCGGGGCACAGCCGGGTTTCATAGCGACGGATCGCACCGATTTCCTCCAGCCGCCGGTGGCGGCGCAACGTCTGCGCGGGCGACAGGCCGACGGCCTTCGCCAGGTCGAGGTTCGACGCGCGGCCGTTCTCCTGCAGGATCGCGAGCAAGTGGCGATCGAGGCGATCCAGAACCGGTTCATGCATTTTTGTTTCCTCATCTGTCTCCCGCATGCAATCTTATCTCATAATGTAGGGTTTGCATGAACGGGTTACGAAACCCGATTTCGCCGTCGCGACGCTAAACTGACGCCGGATTTTCGTGTGCGAACGCAGCAAGGCGGGCGCGGCGACGGTCGGCGGCCGGTCTGGCGGGCACGCCGACGCGAATCGGGCGCCGCCACGCGAAGATTGCAGTCCCCAACCCGGCGGCTCCACGAACGGCCCCGGCACAGCAAAACAGCGCCCGGCACACCGAGGCGCGCCGCACCCCGCTGCAGGCGGGGGCGGACAGAGTGGAGAAGACATGGTTTCTGGAAACGAGAGCGACGGCCTGAAGCGCGGGCTGAAGAACCGGCACATCCAGCTGATTGCGCTCGGCGGCGCGCTCGGCACGGGGCTGTTCCTCGGCATCGCGCAGACGATCAAGATGGCGGGCCCGTCGGTGCTGCTCGGCTATGCGGTGGCCGGCATCGTCGCGTTCTTCATCATGCGCCAGCTCGGCGAGATGGTCGTCGACGAGCCCGTCGCCGGCTCGTTCAGCTACTTCGCCAACAAGTACGTCGGCCACTTCACCGGCTTCCTGTCGGGCTGGAACTACTGGGTGCTGTACATCCTCGTCAGCATGGCCGAGCTGTCGGCCGTCGGGATCTACGTGCAGTACTGGTGGCCGGGCGTGCCGACCTGGGTGTCGGCGCTGGTCTTCTTCGTCGCGATCAACCTGCTCAACCTGGCCAGCGTGAAGTCGTACGGCGAGACGGAATTCTGGTTCTCGATCATCAAGGTGGCCGCGATCGTCGGCATGATCGGCTTCGGCGGCTGGCTGCTCGCGAGCGGCCATGCGGGGCCGGAGGCGAGTGTCCGGAACCTGTGGCAGCACGGCGGCTTCTTCCCGAACGGCGTGTCGGGGCTCGTGATGTCGATGGCCGCGATCATGTTCTCGTTCGGCGGGCTGGAGCTGATCGGCATCACCGCGGCCGAGGCCGACGATCCGAAGCGCAGCATTCCGCGCGCGACGAACCAGGTGATCTATCGCATCCTGATTTTCTACATCGGCGCGCTCGCCGTGCTGCTGTCGCTGTACCCGTGGGAAAAGGTCGTCACCGGCGGCAGCCCGTTCGTGCTGATCTTCCACGCGCTGAGCAGCAATCTGGTGGCCAACGTGCTGAACGTGGTCGTGCTGACGGCCGCGCTGTCGGTCTACAACAGCGGCGTGTATAGCAACAGCCGGATGCTGTTCGGCCTCGCGAAGCAGGGCAATGCGCCGAAGGTGCTGTGCTCGGTGAACAAGCGCGGCATTCCGCTCGCCGCGCTCGGCGCGTCGGCGCTCGCGACCGGCGTGTGCGTGCTGGTCAACTACTTCATGCCGGGCAAGGCGTTCGAGGTGCTGATGGGCCTCGTCGTGTCGGCGCTGATCATCAACTGGGCGATGATCACGCTGATCCACCTGAAGTTCCGCCAGGCCAAGCGGGCAGCCGGGGAGGAGACTTCCTTCCGCAGTCTGGGCTATCCTTTCACGAATTACCTGTGCCTGGCTTTCATGGCCGGCATTCTCGTCGTGATGTACCTGACGCCGGATCTCCGCCTGTCGGTGTACCTGATCCCGGTATGGCTCGCGGTGCTCGCGGTCGGGTATCGCTTCCGTCAGAAGAATGCAGGCTATGCGGTGCACGACGGCGCATCCGCACGCTGACGCAGGCCACGACCGATCATTCTTCCAAACGAGACCGACTCAAGCCATGTTCGAACACATCGACGCGTACCCGGGCGACCCGATCCTCACGCTCAACGAGAACTTCCAGAAAGATCCGCGCGACCAAAAGGTCAACCTGAGCATCGGCATCTACTTCGACGCCGAAGGCCGGATTCCGGTGATGGGCGCCGTGCGCGAAGCCGAAACCGCGCTGCAGCGCGACAGCGGCGCGAAGCCGTACCTGCCGATGGTCGGCCTGGCCGCGTATCGCGACGCCGTGCAGGCGCTCGTGTTCGGCGCCGATCACCCGGCCCGCGCGGCTGGCCGCATCGCGACGCTGCAGACGCTCGGCGGCTCCGGCGCACTGAAGGTCGGCGCCGATTTCCTGAAGCGCTACTTCCCGGAATCGCAGGTGTGGCTCAGCGATCCGAGCTGGGAAAACCACCGTTTCATCTTCGAGCGCGCCGGCTTCACGGTGAACACGTATCCGTACTACGACGAGGCGACGGGCGGCCTGAAGTTCGACGCGATGCTCGCGGCGATCGACGCGCTGCCGGCGCGCAGCATCGTGCTGCTGCACGCGTGCTGCCACAACCCGACCGGTGTCGACCTCGACGAAGGCCAGTGGGAGAAGCTGATCGACGTGATCGAGGCGCGCGGGCTGCTGCCGTTCGTCGACATGGCGTACCAGGGCTTCGGCGCGGGTCTCGACGCGGACGCGTTCGCGGTGCGCGAGCTGGCCCGCCGCGGCGTGCCGGCGCTGGTCGCGAACTCGTTCTCGAAGAACTTCTCGCTGTACGGCGAGCGCGTGGGCGGCCTGAGCGTCGTCTGCGAGGATGCCGCCGCGGCCGACCGCGTGCTCGGCCAGCTGGCCGGCGCGGTGCGCTCGAACTACAGCAACCCGCAAACCTACGGCGCGAAGGTCGTGGCAACCGTGCTCGGCACGCCCGCGCTGCGCAAGCAGTGGGAAGAGGAACTGGCGGCGATGTGCCGCCGCATCGCGCGGATGCGCCAGTCGATCCATGACGGCCTGCGCGACCACGTCAGCGGCGAGGCACTGACGCGCTACGTGAAGCAGCGCGGGATGTTCACGTACACGGGCCTGACCGAATCGCAGGTCGACGCGCTGCGCGAAGTGCACGGCGTGTACGTCCTGCGTTCCGGCCGGATGTGCGTCGCGGGCCTGAACGACTCGAACGTCGCCATCGTCGCGGATGCCATCGGCAAGGTACTGAAGAGCGGCGTCTGAGCGCGGCGCGCTCCGGCGCGCCACGCGGCTGGCCGAACCGGCTGTCTCCGCAAGGGGGCAGCCGGTTTTTCGTTGTGCGGCCGCAATGTGCGCCACCCGGCTGACGCGGGGGCAGGCACGGCGGTACGATCACGGCATCCCACGCAACTCGGAAGGAAGCACATGGGCATCCGGATCATCCAGCTCGGCACGCCGCGCGCGGCCGGCGAGGGCCTGCGGATCGGCACGGTGCGGCGGCCGCCGCGCGGCGTGCCGAAGGCGGAATTCGCGTCGCGCAACTACTATGATGTATGGTTGCCGACGCTGTCGCCGAGCCCGGAACTCGTCGCGCAGGCGCAGGCCGCCGAAACCGATGCCGAATGGAACGCGTTCCGGCGTCACTTCCGTGCGGAGATGGCGCATGGCGATGCGCCGAAGGTGCTCGACCTGCTGGCGGCGCTGTCGGCGACCACCGCGTTTTCGATCGGCTGCTATTGCGACGACGAGCGCCATTGCCACCGCAGCGTGCTGCGCGAGCTGCTCGCGGAGCGCGGCGCGGCGATCGAGCCCGACGCGGGCTGACAGCCGTTTGTAGCGGCATCGCGCAGCCGCGCCGGCACGCCGCCGCGCCGTCATCGTGCGGTGCAGCGAACCGGTTGACGTGGGTCAAGCGTGCGGGCGCGCGCGCCACTATGCTCTTGTCATGGAGCCATCACGACGATGACAGGCCGACAGATGCAGATTGTTTTCCCGCCGGAACCCCCCGAATATTGCGCACGCGACCTGGTCGTGGCGTTTTCGGCGCTGGTCGACGGACGGTGCGTGCAGTGCGCGGTCACGGCCGAGGCGCTGGAGGATCATTTCGGCGCGCCGTCGCTGCTCGAACGCGACCTGCTGGCCGCATTCGACGCGCACCGGTCGGCGATCGAGGCGATGGCACGACGCATGCTCGAGGAAATCGGCGGCCGGCCGGTGCTGCTGCACAGCGGCCACTTCCGGCTCGGAGACTGATACCGCAGGAGGGCGCATGACACTGCAGGGCAACATTCACGAACGCGACTGGTCCGTCGAAGTCGAGACGCGCCCGTGCGAATCGGGCGAATTCCGCTGCCGCGTGTCGGTCGAGCACGGCACCGGCGCCGCGCGTTTTCATCATACGTTCGAGCACAGCCATGCGTATCCGACCGAGCGCGAGGCGATGATCGAAGGGCTGCGGGCCGGCATGACGTGGATCGAGATGAAGACGTCGCAGACCTTCAACGTATGAACGGACCCGCGCCGGCGACGGCGCGGGCAGACTATCGGCCGGGCAGCGATCGCAGAAATCGCGCCGTGCCACGGGCAACACGTGCCGCCGCCTTTCGGTGCGGGCGGCACATGCAAGGCGGTCGACGAGCGGGCGGCCCCGTCAGGAGACACGACATGGGCGTGGGCATGCAGATCGCCTGCCTGGGATTCACGGGGAGCGCCGCGGTCGAAGCCGAAGCCGGCGCGCAGCTGGTGCGGCTCGAACGGTTTCGCACGCTGATCGGCGGCTGTCACCTCGCCATTGAAGCGAGCGCCGACGCCGATGGCGCACGCGTGTACGACGTACGACTCGACCTCGTGATGCACGACACGGCGCGCTGGCCGCTGCCGCCGTGCGTCGGCGGCAACCTGGACGACGCGCTGCGCCGCGCGTTCATGCAGGCCGAACAGGCGCTGATCGCGTGCCAGGCGGCCGGTGCAAGGGTGGGGCTGCGCAACGCGGCGGCCGATGGCGCGGTGCAATGATGCATCGCGCGCGGTGCCGTCAGGCGCAGCCTGGGTTCCGGGTTGTCAGACCCGTGCGAGCGCTTGCGAGTCGATGATGCGCACGCGCTTGCCGCGCGTTTCGACCAGCGCTTCGCGATGGAACCGCGAGAACATCCGGCTCACGGTTTCGAGCTTCATCCCGAGATAGCAGCCGATTTCCTCGCGCGTCATCCGCAGGTTGAATTCCGTCGCCGAATAGCCGCGCGCCTCGAAGCGCGACGACAGGTTCAGCAGGAAATGCGCGACGCGTTGCTCGGCCGACATCGTGCCGAGCAGCAGCATCTGGCTCGATTCGCGGACGATCTCGCTGCTCAGCATCTGGTAGAGGAAGTGCTGCATCGGCTTGATCTCGCGGCACGCCGCTTCGAGCGCACCGAACGGGATGATGCACACGACGCTGTCCTCGAGCGCGATCGCGTCGCAGCAATGCTGGCCGCCGCCGATGCCGTCCATCCCGAGCGTTTCACCGGCAATCTGGAAGCCCGTCACGTGTTCGCGGCCGTCGCGATGCATCATCACCGTCTTGAACGAACCCGCGCGCACCGCATAGATGCTCTGGAACGGATCGTCGGTGCGGAACAGCGCGTCGCCCTGGCGCACCTGCCGGGTCGTGCAGATGATCGAGTCGAGGCGGCCGTATTCGGCTGCGGTCAGGTGCGGCGGCAGGCACATCGTGCGCATTGCGCACACCGAGCAGCGCGCGGCGGGATGCTTGGCGGCGTCGGCGCGCGTGACCGCGCGAAGCGGAATCGTCGGCCGAGGCGCGATGGATACGTCGGCGGCGCAGGGGGTGGCTGTGGACATGAGTCACTCCGGCTCGTCAGGGGTGGTGCACGCGAGCGTGCGCCAGGGATTCGATGACCTGGCATGCGGCGTCGAATTCGACGGTCTTGTCGAAGAAGTAGTCGGCTCCGGCCAACGCGCATGCCTCTCTGAATGCCGGTGCCGAGTGATTCGTCAGCACGATCGTGACGACGCGCGGCGCGGCCTTCGACAGCGTCCCGATCAGCTCGAGGCCGCTGCCGTCCGCCAGCCGCAGGTCGACGATCACCACGTCCGCCTGGCTGCTGCGGATATGCGTCCACGCGTCCTGGCCGTCTTCCGCTTCGCCGACGACGGCGACACCGCGGATCGCGCCGACGAGCAGCGCGATCCGCTGCCGGACGGCGACGGCGTGATCGACGAGAAACACCCGGAGCGCGGCGGGTAACTGGCTGGCATTCATGCCGGCAGTATCGTGTTGCGCCGCCGAAAATGAAATCGGCCGAATTGGAAGTTGATGTAGGCCGCTGCGACGCGTTGTAGGGCGATTCCTACAACGCGTACGGGAAATCGCCGGAGCGGCCCCGCGGTGGCGATGCCGCGAGCGCGGCTGAAGGGGGAGGTTGGCGGGTCAGCCGGCCTGGCGCGCGGCCAGCGCATCGCGCGCCGTGCGGCACGCGGCGAGATCCCACGCCGCACAGCCGACGCTCTTGAACAGCAGCGGCCCGCTGCGGTCGAATGCGCCGCCCAGCACGTCGGCGAGCGATGCGACGTGCTGCCAGTCGACCTGCGCGACGATCAGGTCGCCGGCTTCGTGGCGCGCGCCGGCCGGATCGTCGACGACCAGCCGGCTGGCGCGCACCGTGTTCGCGTCGATCTCGGCCGCGTCCGCGGTGAACGCGCCGACGCCGACCACGAGCCGGCCTTCGCGCGCGGCTTCGCGATAGACGGGCGTGCGGCTCGTCGTCAGCGTGACGACCACGTCGATTGCATCGGGGATCGCGTCGCCGTCGAGCGGCACGAGGCGCGGCGCCTGCGCGCGGTGCGCGGCACAGAATGCCGCTGTGCTGTCGGCGCTTGTGCCGCGCACGTGAAGGCGCGCTTCGGGAAAGATCGCGGCGAGCGCTTCCGCGTGATTGGCCGCCTGTTTCCCGGTGCCGATCAGCAGGATGTCGCGCGGCGCGGCGCCCTGCAGCGCCTGGATGCCGAGCGCGGTGATGGCCGCCGTGCGGCGCCCGGTGACCGTCGGGCCGTCGAGCGCGAAGCGCATCTCGCCGGTGGTCGCGTCGTAGGCGGTGACCTGGCCGAGGATCGTCGGCAGCCCGCGCGCGCCGTTGCCCGGGCATACGTTCACGAGCTTGTGGGTCGCGAGGTCGCGCGCGCTCGACGGCATCGACAGCATCACGCCGCCCGCCTGCAGCGGCACGACCAGGCGTTCGGGGCTGACGATCTCGCCCGCCGCATAGTCGGCGACGGCCTGCCTGAGCGTGGCGAGCAGCGCCGGGTAGTCGAGCAGCGCGGCCGTGTCGGCCGCGTCGAAAACGGGAATCGGGGAAAGAGCGGTCATCGTGTACGTCGCATGCGTCGGTGAGCGTGGACGACGGGCGCATGCCGCGCCCGCCAAGAGCTGCCGGATACCGTGACACAGGGCAGTGTGGATCGAATCTATACCACTTGCTGGCCCACCTGCAACCCAGAAAATAAAGCGCCTCGCCGTTTTTGGTTCTAATATCTGTCCAGAAGGGGCGCCATGGCCTCGATGCCGGCGCGCTCCGGTATAGTGCGAACCCATTCCCGATTCACGCCCGCGAGCGGGCAGGAGCCATACGATGATGTCCGCGCGTCCCGACACACTCGAAGGCGGTTTCAGGCCGCTGCAGATTTACGAGCAGGTGGCCGAGAAGATCCGCGACGAAATCCGCGCGGGGCGCTATGCCGCCGAGTCGCGGCTGCCGTCCGAGCGCGAGCTCGCGGGGCTGTTCCAGGTCGGCCGGCCGGCCGTGCGCGAGGCGCTCGGCGCGCTGCAGAACGAAGGGCTCGTGTTCACGAAGCGCAATTCGGGCACCTACGTCGTCGCGTCGCCGCTCGACGTGCTCGCGCAGCGCGGCGACAGCCACCGGGCGGCCGAGCCCGATTTCAGCCCGACGTCGACGCTCGACGTGCGGCTGATCCTGGAGCCCGCGATCGCGCGCCTCGCGGCTGCGCACGGCCGAGCCGACCCGGGCGCCGAACGCTATCTGGCCCAGATGGAAACCATTACCGACGTCGACGATCCGCATCAGCGCGCGCTGTGGAACGAGAGCGACCGGCTGTTCCACCGGCAACTCGCGCTGATGACCGGCGACGCGCTGATGGTGAAGATCGCGGACGAAGTCGCGAAGACGATGGACCAGCCGCTGTGGAAGCGGCTGAAGGACGACGGCATCTACGATGCGGGCCGGATCCGGCTCTACGTGTCCGAACACCGGCTGATCTACGAGGCGATCGTGTCCGGCGACGCGGATGCGGCGGCGTTCTATGTCGAGCAGCACATCCGCCGCGTGCGGCGCGACATCGCACCGAAGTGACCGCGCCGGGTTCGTTCTGGTCTGAAAAATGACCAGAATCGCAGTTCTTATTTTGAAATTGCTTGCGCGGTGACCACGCGTATCCTACATTGGTTTCACACAAAACCAATCAGGAGACATCATGCGACACCTCGTTACCGCGCTCTCGGTGGCCATCGCCGCCGGCGCGCTGACTTCCGCGCAGGCGCAGGAAGTCGTCACGATCGGCCACTCGGCGCCGCTGACCGGCCCGCAGGCCGCGAACGGCAAGGACAATGAAAACGGCGCGCGCCTGGCCGTCGACGAACTCAACAAGGCCGGCATCAAGGTCGCCGGCAAGACCGTCACCTTCAAACTGGTCTCCGACGACGACCAGGCCGACCCGAAGGCCGGCGTGCAGGTCGCGCAGAACCTCGTCGACAAGGGCGTCGTCGCGGTGCTCGGGCCGTACAACTCGGGCGTCGCGATTCCCGCCTCGCGCGTGTACTCGAGCGCCGGCGTGCCGATGCTGCCGGTCGCGTCGAACCCGGCACTGACGAAGCAGGGCTTCAAGAACATCTTCCGGATCGGCGCGAGCGACGAGCAGCTCGGCGGCACGATGGCGACCTTCGCCGCGAAGACGCTGAATGCGAAGACCGCCGCCGTGATCGACGATCGCACCGCGTACGGGCAGGGCGTGGCCGAGCAGTTCATGAATGTCGCGAAGGCGAACGGCATCAAGATCGTCGACCAGGAATTCACGAGTTCGTCGGCCACCGATTTCCTCGGCATTCTCACCAAGATCAAGGCCAGCAACCCCGACGTGATCTTCCTCGGCGGCTATGCGGCACAGGGCGCGCCGATGGCCAAGCAGATGAAGCAGCGAGGCCTGCGCGCGAAGCTGCTCGGCGGCGACGGCATCTGCTCGGCCGACATGGGCAAGGTCGCGGGCGAGGCGGCGTCGATCGTCTACTGCGCGCAGGGTGGCGTCGCGCTCGAGAAGACGGCGGCCGGGCGCGAATTCCTGAAGAAGTACCACGACACGTATCACACCGATACGCAGGTCTACGGCGTGAACTACTACGACGGGATGAAGCTGCTCGCCGACGCGATGGTCAAGGCCGGCACGACCACCGACAAGGCGAAGCTGATCGCGCAGCTCGCGAAGTCGAACTACACGGGCGTCGCGGGCACCTATTCGTTCGACGCGAACGGCGACCTGAAGGGCGCGCCGACCACCGTCTACGTGATCCGCAACGGCCTGCCGGAACCGTACGCGAAGTAACGGCCAGCCTGCCATCGGACGGCGGCGCGGCCGCCGTTCTTCGTTTCAACGCTTTCGATTCCCCCATGAAAATTTCCCGATCCCTTTCCACCGTCGAAGTCCATACCGGCGGCGAAGCGTTCCGCATCGTCACGAGCGGGCTGCCGCGCGCGCCCGGCGACACGATCGTCCAGCGCCGCGCGTGGCTCAAGGACAACGCCGACGAGATCCGTCGCGCGCTGATGTTCGAACCGCGCGGCCACGCCGACATGTACGGCGGCTACCTGACCGAGCCTGTGTCGCCGAACGCGGATTTCGGCGTGATCTTCGTGCACAACGAGGGCTACAGCGATCATTGCGGGCACGGCGTGATCGCGCTGTCGACCGCGGCGGTCGAGCTCGGCTGGGTGCAGCGCACGGTGCCGGAAACGCGGGTCGGCATCGACGCGCCGTGCGGCTTCATCGAGGCATTCGTCAAATGGGACGGCGAGCACGCGGGGCCGGTGCGCTTCGTCAACGTGCCGTCGTTCATCTGGCAGCGCGACGTGTCGGTCGAGACGCCGTCGTTCGGCACCGTGACCGGCGACATCGCGTACGGCGGCGCGTTCTATTTCTACGTCGACGGTGCGCCGTTCGACCTGCCGGTGCGCGAAGCGGCGGTGGAACGGCTGATCCGCTTCGGCGCGGAAGTGAAGGCCGCCGCGAACGCGAAGTACCCGGTCGTGCATCCGGAGATCCCGGAAATCAACCACATCTACGGCACGATCATCGCGAATGCGCCGCGCCACCCGGGCTCGACGCAGGCGAACTGCTGCGTGTTCGCGGATCGCGAGGTCGACCGTTCGCCGACGGGTTCCGGCACCGGCGGCCGGGTCGCGCAGCTCTACCAGCGCGGGCTGCTCGCGGCCGGCGACACACTCGTCAACGAATCGATCGTCGGCACGGTCTTCAAGGGGCGCGTGCTGCGCGAAACGACGGTCGGCGACATCCCGGCCGTGATTCCGGAAGTCGAAGGCAGCGCGCATGTCTGCGGATTCGCGAACTGGATCGTCGACGAGCGCGATCCGCTGACCTACGGTTTTCTCGTGCGCTGAATCGCCGCGCCGATCGGCCGCGCCCGGCGCGGCCACCCGTTTGTCGTACCAGGCTTGGCGCGTCGTTCCCGTTGCGGGGCGCGCGCCTTTTTTGCGTGGGGACCGCCCGCGCAGGCGCGCCGGGTAGGTCGCCGCCAGGCCATCGCCGTCCGGCGGCCCGCGCGAGTTTGGTACGATGCACCCTTTTCAGCCGAGCTCCACCCGAGTGAATCGCCGAAACGTGTCGTCAGTGCGTGCCTTCTGTGCCAGATGGGTCGCGCGCGCCCAACCCGTCGCGGCTGCCGCCGTCGCGCGGGTCAAGCCTCTCGCCGCCACCGCGTGGCACCATGTCCGTCACCCGACGCGCCGCGGCGCGTTGCTCGCCGGCGCCGCCGTGCCGGCGCTGTTCGTCGTGTACGTGGTCGTGCTCATCCCGTTCACGCCGGGCATCGGCGACATCCGCAAGGCCCGCGTCGACCAGCCCGCGCAGGTGCTGTCCGCCGACGGCAAGCTGCTGGCCGAATTCAAGCCGTCGAACCGCGAGTGGGTGCCGCTCAAGCAGATCTCGCCGCACATGGTCGATGCGCTGATCGCGACCGAGGATCACCGCTTCTACGAGCATCACGGCCTCGACTGGAAGCGCACGGCGTCGGCCGCGCTCCACACGTTCTCGGGCAGCCGCCAGGGCGGCTCGACGATCACGCAGCAGCTCGCGCGCAACCTGTATCCGGACGAGATCGGGCGTGCGCCGACGCTCACGCGCAAGGTGAAGGAGGCGATCACCGCGCTGAAGATCGAGGCGGTCTACAGCAAGGACCAGATCCTCGAGACCTACCTGAACACGGTGCCGTTCCTGTACAACGCGTACGGCGTCGAGATGGCCGCGCGCACCTATTTCGACAAGTCGGCCAACGAGCTCGACGTGCTCGACAGCGCAACGCTGGTCGGGATGCTGAAGGGCAACAGTTACTACAACCCGGTGCTGAACCCCGAGCGCGCGCTGCAGCGGCGCAACACGGTGCTCGGCCAGATGGTGAAGTACGGCAAGCTGTCGCCCGCACAGTTCGCGCAGCTGCAGCGCCGGCCGCTGCGGATCGACTTCGAGCGCCAGAAGGAGCCGCCGGGGCCGGCACCGCACTTCGCGCAGCAGCTGCGCAAATGGCTGATCGCGTGGGCCGACCGCAACGACTACAACATCTACTCGGACGGGCTGATCGTGCGCACGACGATCGACGCGCGGCTGCAGCAGATGGCGACGCAGGCGCTCACGCTGCAGGGCAACCAGCTGCAGGGGATCGCGAACAACGCGTGGAGCGGCCGCGACGGCTGCGGCACCGACAACGAGGTGTTCCGCACCTTCATGCGCGAGTCGCCCGAGTACAAGGCCGCGCAGGACGCCGGCAAGGACGACGCCGCCGCGATGAAGCTGCTCGCGGCCGACCGCGGCTTCCTGCGCGCGCTGTGCAAGACGAAGACCGACGTGCAGGCCGGCTTCCTCGCGATCGATCCGCGCGACGGGCAGATCCGCGCGTGGGTCGGCAGCCGCGACTTCACCCGCGAGCCGTTCGACCACGTCGCGCAGGCGCGGCGCCAGCCGGGCTCGACGTTCAAGCCGTTCGTCTATGGCGTCGCGTTCGCGAACGGGATGAAGCCCGACGATACCTTCATCGACCAGCCGGTCGAGATTCCGTTGAAGGGTGGCGAGATCTGGCGCCCGAACGACGACGTGCCGCCCACCGGCAAGCCGATGACGCTGCGCGACGCGGTCGCGCTGTCGCGCAACCGGATCACCGCGCAGGTGATGGAGAAGGTCGGGCCGGCGTCCGTGGCCCGACTCGCACGCGACATGGGCGTGCGCGAAAGCCCGCTCGAACGCGTGCCGTCGCTGGCGCTCGGCACGAGCCCGGTCACGCTGAAGGAGATGGTCGCGTCGTACGCGACGATCGCGAACGGCGGGCTGTACGTCGAGCCGCAGATGGTGACGCGGATCGAGAACCGCCAGGGCGACGTGCTCGCCGAATACGCGCCGGCGCCGCCCGAGCGCGCGCTCGACGCCGAAACCGACAAGACGCTGCTCAGCGTGATGCGCGACGTCGTGACGCGCGGCACGGGCGGCAGCATCCGCACGCGCTTCGGGATCCGTGGCGACGTGGCCGGCAAGACGGGCACGACGCAGGACAACGCGGACGGCTGGTTCATCCTGATGCAGCCGGGCCTCGTCGCCGGCGCGTGGGTCGGTTTCGACGACGGCCGCGTGACGCTGCGCAGCGACTACTGGGGGCAGGGCGCGCACAGTGCGCTGCCGATCGTCGGCGATTTCTTCCAGCGTGCGCAGCGCGCCCGGCTCGTCGATACGAAGGCGAAATTCGATACCGAGCCGTCGCCGGGCTGGTTCGCGTCGCTGCGCGAACGCGCGACGGACCTGTTCGACACGTGGTTCCCGCCCGACGCGAAGAAGGCGCCCGCACCGGTCAGGACGCAGCGGGTGGAGCCGGCGCCCGAGGCGGATACCGACGAGGCGTCGGCTGCCTCGGCGCCCGAAGCGGCATCCGGGGGCATCGTCGAGGAATGGGTGCCGGCGTCCGAAGTGGCCGCGTCGGCCGCCGCGCTGTCGGCGGGCGCGTCGCAGCCGCCACCCGCGCAGCCGCC
>NZ_JAAGPC010000094.1:0-35232 GCF_017104595.1 Burkholderia sp. Tr-20390
TCGCTCGCGCCCGCGTGGCGCAGCTTCTTCACGTCGATCGGCAGCGACGGCGTGGCCGACCTCGACCGCCGCGCCGACGCGCTGCACCGGCGCATGCGCGAGAACGGCCTGTTCTATCAACTGCACGAGCAGCGCGCCGGCGACGGCGCGGCCGGCCCGTGGTCGCTCGACCTGCTGCCGCTGATCGTCACGCCCGAGGACTGGGTCGCGATCGAGCGCGGCGTGCTGCAGCGCGTGCGGCTGCTCAACGCGACGCTGGCCGACCTGTACGGGCCGCAGACGATCCTCGAGCGCGGGCTGCTGCCGCCCGCGCTCGTCACCGGGCATCCCGGCTACCTGCGCGCGATGCGCGGCGCACGCGTGCCGGGCGATACCTGGCTGCACGTCGTCGCGTTCGACCTTGCGCGCGGCCCGGACGGGCAGTGGCGGATCGTCGCGCAGCACACGCAGGGCGCGGCCGGCCTCGGCTACCTCCTCGAAAACCGCCTGATCGTGTCGCGGCTCTTTCCGCGCGGGTTTCGCGGGCTGCGCGTGCAGCGGCTCGCATCCGCGTACCGCGCGCTGCTGCAGAGCATGCAGGCGCTCAGCCCGGCTCGCAAGAATTCGCGGATCGTGCTGCTCACACCGGGGCCGCACAGCGCGACGTATTTCGAGCACGCGTATCTCGCGCGCTACCTCGGCCTCACGCTCGTCGAAGGCGGCGACCTGACCGCGCGCGACAACCGCGTGTTCCTGAAGACGCTGAGCGGGCTCGAGCCGGTGCACGGCATCCTGCGGCGCGTCGACGATGCATGGCTCGATCCGCTCGAACTGCGGACCGATTCGATGCTCGGCGTGCCGGGGTTGTTGCAGGCGGTGCGCGCGGGCAACGTGCTGCTCGCGAACGCGCCGGGCTCGGGCTTTCTTGAATCGCCGGCGATGCTCGGCTTCATGCCGCGTCTCGCGGAAGGGCTGCTCGGCGAAATGCTGACGCTGCCGGCCGTGCATTCGTGGTGGTGCGGTGAAGCGGCCGCGTGCGACGACGCGCTGCCGCAGCTCGCGCGCGGCATCGTCAAGGCATCCTATCCACCGGACGTGCAGGAAGGCGGCGCATTCGAGCCGGTGATCGGCGCGCGGCTCACGCAGGCGCAGCTGGCCGAGTGGCGCGCGCGGATTCTCGCGCGGCCCGAGCACTACACCGTGCAGGCCGACCTGCCGCTGTCGCAGGCGCCGACCTGGCCGCGCCACGACGCGCCCGACAGCAACGGCGGCGCGCGCATCGTGCCGAAGCCGATGCTGCTGCGCGTGTTCGCACTTGCCGACGGCGCGCAGCGCTGGCGGCTCCTGCCCGGCGGGCTGTCGCGGGTCGGCACGCGCGACACGCTGTTCAACGCGCCGATGCCGCGCGGCGGCAGCACCGTCGATACATGGGTGATGACCGAAGGCATCGTCGATTCGACGACGCTGCTCCAGACGCACCTCGGCCCCGACGATCTCGTCGAACGCCCGCGCGCGATCGCGAGCCGCGCGGCCGAGAACCTGTTCTGGCTCGGCCGTTACACCGAGCGTGCGACCAACCTGATGCGCCTCGCGCGTGCCGCGCTTGAACGGCTGCGCGGCGAGGACGACGTCGACAGCCCCGCGCACCTGGAACTGCTCGACACGCTGTGCCGCGACACGGGCCTGATCGCGGCCGACGCGCCGAATGCCGTCGATGCGCCGCGTGCGTTCCAGCACACGCTCGCGACGTCGCTCACGCGCGGCGCGGATCGCACGTCGGGCATTGCGTCCTGCCTGTTCGGCATGCGTGGCGCGGCTGCCGCGATCCGCGAGCGACTGTCGAGCGATCAGTGGCGGCTGATCGACGACGCGACCCAGCTGTTTGCGGACAGCGCCGGCCTGCCGGAAGCCGAGGAGCAGATCGGCAACGAGGCGCTGCAGTTGCTGGAGCGCCTCGGCCTGCTGCTTGGCGCGATCACGGGCGCGCAGACCGACAACATGACGCGCGACGACGGCTGGCGCTTGCTGTCGATCGGCCGGCAGATCGACCGGCTGGACTTCCTGTGCAGCGTGCTGAAGGCGGCCTTCGACGAAGGCGCGGTGCACCGGCAGGACGGCTTCGAGCTCGTGCTGGAACTGTTCGACAGCACGATCACGTTCCGTTCGCGGTTCCAGCGCGGCTTCGACGTCGCGCCGCTGCTGTCGCTCGTCGTGCTCGATACCGACAATCCGCGCTCGCTCGGCTGGGTCGTGCAGGCGCTGCGCGGCCGGCTGACGAAGGTCGAGCGCAGCGAAGGCTACGTGCTGTCCGAGCTGGCCGAGACGATTCCCGACGTCCCCGCGTGGTCGCTGCACGAGCTGTGCGAGACCGCCGACGGCGGCCGGCACGACAATCTGCTCGAAGCGCTCGACACGACGGTGAAGGCGGTATGGGAATTGTCGAACCGGATCGGCGAGCGCTATTTCAGCCACGTGCGCGAGGCGGGCAGGACGTTATGGTGACGACGAAAGGCGCGGCGAAAGCGCCGCACGGTTCCGGCAATGCGCGGAACGCATCGGCACCGCCATCGGCGCCGGCCGCAAAGGCCGACGGTGCGCCCGGCCGGTTGCTGCGCGTTACGCACGACACCGAATACCGTTACGCGGCGCGCGTCGAATCGGCGCAGCACCAGGCACGCCTGCAGCCGCTCGTCACGCCGCGCCAGCAGGTGCTGTCGTTCGCGCTCGACATCGACCCCGCGCCGGAATCGGTCGGGACCGAGATCGATGCATTCGGCAACGCGCGCGCGTCGTTTGCGTTGAACCAGCCGCACGATGCGCTGCTCGTGCGCAGCCGCAGCACGGTACGCGTGACGCCACCGGTGTGGTCGCGCGGGGCGCGCGGCGAGCCGCCGCCCGCCATCGCGAAACCCGACGCGAAACAGGCGATGGCGTGGGAGGCCGTGCGCGACCGCTTGCGATTCCGCGCGGGGCAGCCTTACGACGCGGCGAGCGAATTCGTGTTCACGTCGCCGCATGTCATGTGCGATCCCGAACTCGCCGCGTATGCGGCCGCGAGCTTCACGCCGCAACGGCCGCTCGTGCAGGCTGCGTGGGAGCTGATGCGGCGCGTGCACGCCGATTTTGCGTATACGCCGAACAGCACCGACATCACGACGTCGGCGCTCGATGCGCTGCGGTTGCGCAAGGGTGTGTGCCAGGATTTCGCGCACGTGATGATCGGCGCGCTGCGCTCGCTCGGGCTGGCCGCGCGTTACGTGAGCGGCTACCTGCTCACGCAGCCGCCGCCCGGGCAGCCGAGGCTGATTGGTGCCGACGCATCGCATGCATGGGTCGAGGTGTATGACCCGGCGTGGCCCGAGGATAACGGCTGGCTGCAGCTTGACCCGACCAACGATCGCGCGCCGGGCGACGACTACGTGATGCTGTCGATCGGCCGCGACTATGCGGACGTGACGCCGCTGCGCGGCGTGATTCGCGGCGGTGGCGCGGATCAGGAGCTGAAGGTCGGGGTGACGGTGGAGCCGCTCGATGTCGTTTGACGCGGGTCCGCTGTGCGCGCCAGTCGCTTGTCGACCGCGGCTGGCAGGAGCATACGGCCATGACGGTGGAACCGAACGGTAGAAGCACTGCGGTTCGGAAAAGGCTTCGTACGTGACCGTCAGACATGACCGGAAAGTTGCGCGTCATGCCGGTCAACTTAATCAGACGAGTTCAATTCTGTAGGAAAAGAGAAAACTGCACTTGTGCGCTGGTGCGCGGATTTCCGATGATCCGCATCTGCGTTCACGTCGCGTCAGCTTGAATGACTGGCGGCGGAACGCAGAACAACACCAAACCGCGCGCAGGAGCCAGGGTGACCCAGCTTTATCCCGAACATCGATCGGCGACGGACGAACCCGTCGCACGGTTGATCGATGCTACCGAATCGGACGGCACCGCAACGTCATGCAAGCCTCCCTCGATCGTCGTTGGCCGCAGCGACGGGGTCTCGATGTGGACGAAAGGCACCCGGCTGATCTGTATCAAGCAAATGCCGTTGCCCGGTATCGTCATCTTCGTCCATGGTGTGAATTCCGAAGGCGAATGGTTCGAAGCCGCCGAGCAGGGGCTGTGCGATGGCCTGAATCGCCGGCTCGGCCGGCTGGACGATCAATTGATGTATCACGGCATCGACGCCGGGCAATTGGTGCCGGCGAAGTACACGGAAAGCGTGACGCCGGACGGGTTTTTGAATCCGAAGCTGCTTGCGGACAACTACGTCAAGCCCGATCCGTCGTTTTCACCGGTCATTCATTTCCGGTGGGGCTATCGGGCGACAGCCGAGGAACTCAAAGAATACGGCGACAAGATCTTTCTGAACGAGAAGGACTACTGGGGCGGCGGCCCGTTCACGAACGGTTGCGCGAGCCTGCCCGATCTCTGGCACGACGGCCTCGACGACCGCGCGGCCGGGTGGTTGACCGTCCAGGGGATCAACCCGACCAATCGACCGCTGTATCGCGCGCCGCCCCGCGCATATGGCGTGCTCGCAGCGTTGCGCCTTGCGAGGCTGATCGAGTCGATTCGCCGCATGCAGGCCGACGTGCCGATCACCGTCGTGTGCCATAGCCAGGGCAACATCGTGGGCCTTACCGCGGCTTTCTTCGGCGATGCACTACCCGACGTCGAAGATCCGTGGGGACGTAGCGGGCATTGCGTGGCGGATGCCTACGTGCTGGCGAATGCACCGTACAGCCTTGCGCGCGCAGACGGCCCGAATCCATCCGATACGTTCATGGATACCTGGTCGCAACGCGCGACCAGGGACGGCGAGGGCCGTCGCGGGCGGCAGACCTACACCGCCCGCACGAAAACATTCGGCAAGTTTCTGTCGATCATCGGCACGCGGAAGGCCTATGAACTTGCCGCAGACAAGATCGATGAAGACATGGCGAACGAACGGGTATCGCCGACCAGCAAGCGGTCTTATGCCGCACACGAGGATCGGGTACGCCACGGCCTGAACGGATCGACGTATGGTCGCGTCACCGCGTATTGCTGTCCACACGACCAGGTGATTTCGGCGGTCACGGTTCAAGGCATCGGCTGGCGCGGCATCGACGAGAACGAGCTGAACGATATCAGCGTCCCCGGCGTGCTGACGCAGCGCGTCTTTGCCTCCGGCTTCCACGTCGGCGTGCAGAAACGCTATCGGTATCGGGAGGATGACTGGCGGCATGGCAAAGAGGGAACGACGTCGGGCTTCTGGTATCCGCCTTCACCGCCTGCCAAATTCAACCTCATCGGTGCACTCAAGGGAAACGAGTCCGTGTTCGGGATAGCGGCCACGCTTGCATCCGCGCCGATCATGTTTTTCGTGACCCAGATCAGCTCGACATTGAATATGTTCCGCGTGAACGCCAATCCGCCGGAGGGCTGGGCCGTGGTGGCGGACGCGCCGGCACTCGACGAACCGTTCCCGCCGAAGGCGTTGCGGTTCGGCAAGCGCATCGAAACGAAGGACGGCAACGCGACCAGCGACTTCAACGAAGGCAACGATCCGCCGGCCGCATGGCGCGACGCAAGCAAGAGCGCGGCAGACAAGCGCGCGGACGATCCCTACGATCAGTACGAGGCGAAGAACAATGACAGCGTCGCGCAAGGCACGGCAGAGAGCGAAGCCGGACAGCGTTACGAGGACCGCGCGCTGATGCGGATGGAGGCCCGGCGAACGCTGAATACGGAATGGCTCGATGGGGACGGCCACGTGATCGGTGAGGACGGCAAGAGCGAAATGCCCGAGGGCTACAAGGAATGGCGCGACAAGCAGATTGTCGACTGGCTCGATCGTGGTTCGACCAACAGCCCGACGAATCACTCCACGACGATGACCAATCCGAAGCATGCGGAAAAGGCGCTTGCGTACGATGTGGCGATCGGGGTTTGCTATCTGACGCCGGATCAACTCTACGACTTGCGGGTCGAGGCGGATTGGCGGATGGGGGACGGCATCCCCAATGGCAATCCGAACAAGAAGTACTGCGACTATTTTGCGTCAGGAACGCTCGATAGAACGCCCCTCGATGAATGGGTACATGCCGAGAAAAGCGAAGCCAAGATTCCCTCCTCGATCGTGGACGAACGCGAAGGACAAGTCTATCTCAAGGTCGGGGGCGCGATTTGAAGATTCTGATTTCTACATGGCCTCGACGTGTCGCCGTTGCGGTCGCAGCGTGGACGATCGCAGCCGTACTGATGGCGCACGTTGAGCAACCCGACTCGACCCAATTCGAAATAGGAGATTGGATGAAGCGATTTGTAGTAGTGCCGAGTCTGATGGCGCTCGTGGCGTTTCTGTTCACGACGGCCATGGTCCGTTCGGTGTATTCCGCACCCGCCCCTGAGCCGATAGCGAACGCAGTTCCCGCAGTCGAAGAGCCGGCGAAGCCATTCATTGCGCAGGTCGTCGGCCTGATTTGGTTGAACCCGTTGCAACGCATGGACTACCCGACAGAATGGCAATTGCTGTGGACGCAAGGGCTTGCCGCGCCGAACAAAAGCGATGACATGGTTCGAACCGATCCTCAATCCTTTGCGACGCTTCAATCAATTGGCGCACTGGTGTACGGCAATCGCGGCGAGGAGACATTCAAGGGCTTCTATGCCAAGTACATTGATAAATTCATCCTGCTCATACGCACCCGTTATATCAGCAACGCAAAATATTTCTACACGGTGAAGCCCGAGAAGCAAAACGATTGGCGCGAACTCGCGGGTATCCGGGTCGAAATTGCCACTCCACTTCGCCTCGACGCGGCTTATGCCCGATCGCGCATGATCGATCGGATGATGAACTTCTTCGAGATCGGCCCGCCGTCACCCAAGACTTTGTGGAGTCGCGACACGCCTCCCGACGTACAAATCACGCAAGGCGGCCCGAATGCCGGCTTCACATCGCTGAACAACGCATTGGACTACTTGCAGGCGAACCCCGACAAGAGCGTCTGGGTGATGAACTGGGACGCACCCAACTTCCCGCCCACGGATGCACAGATCAACGAGAATCTGGTCGCGCTGTTCCTCGCCGGCCCAACCTTCAACACGGAGCGTGAACCGCTCGCGTGGATCGGCAAGGCCGCGACCGGTAACACGCTCGATTTTCCGAAGAAAGTCGGCACGACGCGCACCGTGCAGGCGTGGAAAGCGACCATCGACCAATCGGCACGCAATGCCGGCGTCGCGGCCACGGACCTGAACTACATCGTTCACGACGCAGGTAAAGGCAGCGACGCATCGTCGGCCCGTCTTGCCGCGCTCGCGCAAACCTTGACCGAAACCCTTCCCGAATACGACCACCGCAAGCAGACGTTCAACACGGCCGCCGTACTCGGCGACATGGGAACAGGCAGCGCATTGACCGACGTCGCGCTCGCCATCGGCCGGATCAATCACTTCGGCGGCAACGCACTCGTCGCCGGCACGACCGATCCGGATCACCCGGTCGCGGTCGTTGTCCGGCCACCGTCGAAGCTCACGCCGATCGATCCCGACAAGGACTGGTTTCGCGCACGCGGCGGCAACAATGCCTACCTGCCGTGGTGGGGACGCCGACACGACACGAATTACGGCATGCAGGGCTATTCGTGGTGAGCTTCGCTGGCGCGATGACCGGTCGGTTTGACACGTACGATGCGCGTCCGACCGGGGTGCGAGACCGTGCGAACGCTTTAAGTCTTCGTTAATTCTGCGCGCCTAGCATGGTGATGCCGGCGAACGGTTCGGATCCCGGTCCGACACGCCGGCGGTACGCGCGGGTGCGTCGACGTCACGGCGCCGCACCGTCGCGCATCGCCATTCCCTTGCAACGGCGGCGCATCATGATCAAGAACTTCGACTACACGCTCGGCAGCGACACGATTGCGCTCTGCGCGAGCTTCGGCGCGGGGCCGGCGTGGCGCCGCGTGCTCGTGAGCCGCGCGGATTCGATGGAAACGCTGGTGGTGCTCGACGCACGCGGGCTGTCGGGCTTGCTGAAGGTGGCGACCGAAGCGCCGGAAGGATTGCTCGATGACGCGATCCGCAAGGTCGGCGACGAACAGCTCGTCGAGCGGGCGATCCGCGGCAAGGCGATCGTCGAAGCGGCGCTTTGACGGCACATGTGGCACAAGAGCGGCGCGGCTGAACGGATCAAAGGAGTATGCTTCCGGTCCGACCGGCTTTTCGACGCTGCCCATGCTCACGACAGGCGCTGCCATTCCTGATTCCCGCCGCTATACGACGATTCGCGTGATCGCGTATCACGGCATCCTGCAAAACCTTACATCGCTGCTGCAGTTCGTCCCGTTCGTGCTGTTCGTCCAGCACGAGCGATCGCTGAATGCGTTTTCGGCGTGGTCGTGGCAGTTCCGGGCGCTGCAGTGCGCACTGTTCGTGTCGGCGGTTGCGGGGCTGATCAGTCACGTTGCGCTTGCGTTGCGTCGCCGCTGGGGACGCACGCTCGCGCTGGCGACCTGGGGCGTATCGTGTGCCGTGTGGCTCCTGTTGTCGACGTGGGTCCCGGTGCTCGTCGGGTTGCCGTTCGGCATCATCGGCTTTGCGCTGATGTACAACAGGCTCAGCAGCGACTACCTGCACCTGCCGCAGGCCGCGTCGGGTTCGACGGTGCGGCATGTCGTGTCTTTCGGCCTGCTGGCCGTGGCGTCGGCCCTGTATTACTGGGCGATATCGTACGCGGCGGCGCATGCGGGCGCGTTCGCCTACCTCATTCCGAACATCCGGCCGAAGAATCTGCTGCAGGCGGCGGCAGTCGCGCTGGTCCTGGGCACGGCCATCGCGCCGCGCGGGCGGCGCATGTGGAGTTGCGGCATGTCACTGATGACGGCTGCGATCGCGATGCTGGGCATGCTGACGGGCTATGTGTCGATCGCGACGCCGCTGGTTCGCCATATGCCGCAGGAGTACCAACGCATGGCCGTTGCCATTCCGTGGCAGCCGATCATGGTCTACGTGGTCGTGACGTTCTGCGTTGCGCTGGTGCTGATTCGCGTGACGAAGCCGCCGAGGCCCGGCGATTGGGAGCAGGGGGCGAATCCCCACGCGCCTGCGGATTCGGCGCGCCGGGAAACGACTTCCTGATATCGCGCGGCTAGCCCGCGAACCGGTCCGTCGCCGCGATCAGCGCTTCCAGGATCCCCGGCTCGTTGTAAGCATGCCCGGCGCCGGGCACGATCTCGAACGTTGCGTCGGGCCACGCCTTGGACAGCTCCCACGCGGTGCGTGCAGGCGTCGCGATGTCATAGCGGCCCTGCACGATCACGCCCGGAATGCCGGCGAGGCGATGCGCGTCGCGCAGCAGCTGGCCTTCCTCGACGAAGCCCTGGTTCACGAAGTAGTGGTTCTCGATGCGCGCGAACGCGAGTGCGTAGTGACCGTCCGCGAAGTGCGCGGCGAGGGCGGGGTCGGGCAGCAGCGTGATCGTGCGGCCTTCCCAGATGCTCCATGCGCGCGCGGCTTCGAGCTTCGCGGCTTCGTCGTTGCCGGTCAGCCGGCGATGGTAGGCGGCCATCAGGTCGCCGCGCTCGGCTTCCGGAATGGGTGCCACGAAGTCTTCCCACAGATCAGGGAACAGCCACGATGCGCCTTCCTGGTAGTACCACAGCAGTTCCGCGCGACGCATCGTGAAGATGCCGCGCACGACCAGCGCGCTCACGCGCTCGGGATGCGTTTCGGCATAGGCGATCGACAACGCGCTGCCCCACGAGCCGCCGAACACGAGCCACTTTTCCGCGCCGACCATCTCGCGCAGGCGCTCGATATCGGCGACCAGATGCCACGTCGTGTTGTTCTCGAGGCTGGCATGCGGCGTCGAGCGTCCGCAGCCGCGCTGGTCGAACAGCAGGATGTCGTAGCGCTCCGGATCGAACAGGCGGCGATGGTCGGGGCTGCAGCCGGCGCCGGGGCCGCCGTGCAGGAACACGGCGGGCTTGCCGGCCGGGTTGCCGCAGCGCTCCCAGTAGATGCGGTGGCCGTCGCCGGTGTCGAGGTGGCCGTGGGCGTAGGGTTCGATCGGTGGGTACACAGGCAGGCTCCGGGTAAGGGGCGGCAGGAGGCGGACGACGCGCGGGCCGGGGTGCGGGCGGGGGCTACGGATATTGCGCCGCCGCAAAAATCGTTGTGTCGGCATCGACCCGGCCGCCGCCGGACAAGGCTTGTCATTATGCCCATTCGCTGCCCCGGTTGTCGGCTCGTTGCGGCGTGCGCGGCCGCCGGTGTCGGCCCAAGGATTTTTGAAGCAATTTCATTCCGATATTTTTCATACAAAATCCCGGCGGCATATCGGCGTGCCGAAGCGGGGGCGCCGGCGTGCTGCCCATCCACCGTGCCAACGGAAACCAGCCGATGAACCATCGCGTCACGCAGTTGACCGGGTTGCGCGCCGTCGCGGTCGCGATGGTGGTGGTCGGGCACGCCGAGCACGTGCTGCCCGGCGGCTACACGGGCTGGTACGCGCCGTTGCGGCTGATCGCCGACGGCCGGCTCGGCGTGCTGATCTTCTTCGTCCTCAGCGGTTTCCTGATCACCAACGTGCTGCGCGCCGAGTTCGCGCGCACGGGCGGCATCGCGTTGACGTCGTTCTACGTGCGCCGCGCGCTGCGGATCTGGCCGGCCTGCTATGTCTATCTCGCGGCTGTGGCGATCGTGGCCTTCACCGGCTGGTTCGACGTCGATCGACGACAGTGGCTGTATGCGGCGCTGCACCTGTGGAATTACTCGGCGTGGTTCGGGCTGACCGGCGACAATGCGCTGCATCCGGACGGCGCGTGGTATCTCGGCCATTTCTGGTCGCTCGCGCTTGAGGAACAGTTCTACTGGTTCTGGCCGCTGCTGTTCGTGTATGGGATGCGGCGTGGCGGCACGCGTTGGCTGGCCGCGTTGATCCTGGTCGTGCCGCTGGTGCGCGCCGTGACATATTTCATTGCGCCTGCGCTGCGCGGGCAGCTCGGGATGATGCTGCACACCGGCGTCGATCCGATCCTGATCGGCTGTTATGTGTCGCTCAATCGCGAGCGGCTTGAAGCCTGGATTCGTACGTGGCGCAACGAGGCGCGCATCGTGACCGCGATCATCATCATCGTGCTGATCGGCATGCCGCTCGCCGAACATCGGCTCGGCGGGTTCTGGAATGCGACGTACGGCGTGACGCTCGAAGCCGCGTTGATCGCGATCGTGATCGTCGTGCTGAATTTCCGCAGCGAGTTCTGGTGTGCGCGGTGGTTGCGTGCGCGGCCGGTCGTGTTCGTCGGCACGATCTCGTTCAGTCTTTATCTGTGGCAGCAGCCGTTTGCGAATCCGGATCTACAGGTTCCGCATGCGTTTCCGCTTGGGATCGCGTGGGCGCTGCTGGCTGCGACGGCCAGCTATTTCCTCGTCGAGAAGCCGTTCCTGCGATTGAAGGATCGTTATTCGGCGCGCGAGGCGCGGCGTGTGCGTGACGACGCGCTGCGGATGCCGGCTTCGGGTGAGGCGATCGGAGCGAAGGTGGCGGAGTAGGCGGGTGGTGCGGACTCACCGTGGCTTCGCGTCACCGTCATTTGAATCGCTTCTTCGAGGCAGGCGAATACCAGAAGTCCCGGTACATATCGCTCCCGTATGATTTGCCGTCGTATTTGACGACCGTGCGCACGGTGCGTTTTCCGGCGTCCGGTTGTTTGTCGTCGTTGCTTTCCGCGTTCATGACGTGTGCCGTAATCGACAGGTCCGCAAAGCCGTTGTGCGACGTCTTCTCGACGGCAATCGTCATGCGGGCGGACTCACTGCGCAGGTCGCTGGTATCGGGGCCGCACGCGGTGCCGGTGGTGGCGACCCAGCCATTGAGATTGGTACCAAACACGGGGCGGATACGGGCGCCTTCGCGAATCCACAGTGTCAGTTCGTTCTCCATGTAGGCATCCGGGCAGCTCGGTCCGTGCGCGGTACTGCTGAACACGACGCCGAATGCCCGTACATCCGGCGACAGTCGGTACGGCGCCGTATCGATGCGGTAACTGTTCTCGCCGATCTGTATCGCCGCGTCCTCCTGGATCACCGAACGGTCTGCCGCTACGACCTTGCCACCTTCGACGAGCGCGACGACTTGCAGCTTGCTGCTTTCGTCGGCGTTCTTGCTTTTCGGAAGCGAATCGAATGCGACGGCCGCGATCGTCGTTTCGGGTGCATTCGGCATGACCTTGCACGCCGACGCGACGACGAGCCGGTTCGTGTCGCGCGTTGCGATGCGTGCGCTTGCGATGCCGGCCCAGCGGGCGATGGCGGTGACGGTTTCGTCGTTGCAGGACTGGCTATCGCCAGCGTGAGCGAACGGTGCCGCGGCGAGCGCCAGCAGCGGAACAAAACGAGCGATTCTCGGGGTCATGAGGGAGGTTTTTTATGGATTGCCGTGGAAATCGCTCAACGGCCGGAAACGAACGTCTTCAGAACTCCCCGCGTCGTCATGGGCGTGGCCACGGTGCCTATAATCGATTCTCGACAAACACCAAGGAAAGTGGCACGGATGAGCATTCGAGGGAAAGACCGGCAGATTGACAACATCGAATTCAATGTTAACAGCATTGCACGAAGCAAGGCCTTCTATGGCAGCGTGTTCGGCTGGACCTTCACGGATTATGGTCCCACCTATACCGAGTTTCGCGACGGCCGGATCACGGGCGGGTTGACGACCGGTGAGCCCGTCCGGCCCGGCGGCCCGTTAGTCATCCTCTACGCTGACGATCTGGTTGAAACCCGTCGAAGGATCGAGGCGGCGGGAGCCACCATCACCCGTCAGATTTTCTCGTTCCCTGGCGGTCGGCGCTTCCAGTTCCTTGATCCCGATGGCTATGAACTGGCCGTATGGTCAGCAGACGAATCGGGCCAGTAATCAAGACAAGAACCAGGAACCGGCCGTTGCTTCCGACCATGTTCAGGATGTTAATCTAGACGAATTGTTTTTAATTTGACAAATCGTCTTGGTGTGGCCAAACTGCCCGGCATGCCAAGGAAAATCACTGGACCCGACATGCCGAAGAAGACTCCCGAACAGCAGCTACTGCTGGGGCAGCTCAAACAGGTCGCTGAAGGGCTGGCCAAGACCTTCGCCCCGTTTACCGAGGTCGTGGTCCATGATCTCCTCGACCCGGAGCACGCGGTGCTCGCGATCCACAACAACCTGTCAGGTCGAGAAGTCGGACAGCCTGCCACTGAATTGGGGCTTGCGCGGATCATGGACGCCGCCTACGAGCAGATCATCGCCAACTATCCGAATCAGTTCTCGGACGGCCGTCAGGTGAAGAGCACTTCCATCGGTATCAAGGACTCCAAAGGCGACTACATCGCCGCGTTGTGCCTGAATATCGACCTCACGTTGTTCCGGGGATTTCAGAACATGCTGAGCAGCTTCATGGCGGTCGAGGGCACCGCGCTTGCCAGGGAATCGCTGGACCCCGCTGGCGCGGATCTCATTCGCGCCCGTATCGACGAGTTCGCCGCACGCATGGCGTCGACACCGCGCTCGCTCAAGCCGGAGGACCGCCGCTCGCTCCTGAAGGAGCTCAAGGCGGCCGGCCTGCTCGAGGTCCGTCGGGCGATGGACACCATTGCCGTCTACCTGGGCGTCTCGCGCGCAACGGTGTACAGCGATGTCAAATGACGCCACGCGACTTCTCGTCGACCAGCATGTGGCCGCTCAATTGCTCGTGCCGGACGCCGTGATCGCGGCGGTGCGCGTGGCCTTCGAACTGCATGGGCAGCGCGCGGGCCGTGTGTTTCACCCCCAACGTCCCGGCCGTCATCGTCTTGCTCTTGCAGCGATCCGGTATGTGCCAAAGCGGAGTCGGAAAACTTGAAACCGCACTATGTCGAGCCGCTCAGCGGCACTACTTATCCTCTCGACACGCCTCGGTGGTGTTCGGACGACCGCAGGCCGCTCCTGATCTCGCCGCAGGCTGGCATTTCCCGGGACGACATCGATCGACACATTCGCTCCCAATGGCGCTATCGCGCGTCGCTTCCAGTCGAGATCGTCTCCCCCATCTCCATGGGGGAAGGGTGCACCCCGTTGATCCAGAAGACGTGGGGCGACCACCGGCCGCATTTCAAGCTGGAGTGGTTCAGCCCCACAAGCAGCTTCAAGGATCGCGGCACGACGGTGATGCTCTCGATGTTGCGGCAGCAAGGCATCGCGTCCGTTCTGGAGGACAGTTCGGGAAACGGCGGAGCGTCGGTGGCGGCGTATGGCGCTGCAGGCGCCGTGCGCGTGAAGATTCTGGCGCCCGCATACGCGTCGCCCGCGAAGATTGCCCAGATGCGAGCCTATGGGGCGGAGGTACAACTGGTCGACGGCCCGCGACAGGCGTGCGAGGACGAGGCCGTCCTGCAGTCCGCGAGCATCTTCTACGCCAGCCACAATTGGCAGCCATTTTTCCTCGAAGGGACCAAGTCGGTCGGCTACGAGATCTGGGAGGACCTCAACTTCCAGGCGCCGGACAACATCGTCATGCCTGCAGGCGCGGGCAGCAATGTGCTCGGCTGTTATTTGGCGTTCTCGGAACTGATGCGCGCGGGCCAGATTCACAAAATGCCCAAGCTCTTCGTATGCCAGCCATTGAACTGTTCTCCTATCGATGCCAGCTTTCAGGCGGGCGTCACGACGCCCATTCCACGCGAGGTCCGAAAGACGGTCTCCGAGGGGACGGCCATCGCCCATCCTCTACGGCTGGCGCAAGTGATCAACGCTGTCAGAGAGACGGGCGGTACGACTGTGGCCGTGGAGGAAGACGCAATCGTCGACGCGCTCAGGCGGATTGCGCGACTGGGCCTTCTGCCGGAGCTGACTTCGGCGACCGCGGTTGCAGGATTTGATCGGCTCACGCAACTGGGGGCGATTGAGGCGCGAGAGGAAACGGTTGTCCTGCTGACGGGCACGGGTATCAAGAATGCCGAAGCCATCGCGGATATGTACGCGGAAATTCCCGATACGCTTGCCTAAAGGCTCCCTCCATGAAAATCGGACTCCTGAATTGCGGCGGCACCATCACGGAAAGCTATCAGAGTGATGGGACGATCAAGCGTTTATTGGCACGCGATCTGATCGTATCGAGCGGTCAAGCAGACTGGATCGGACGTGATATCGATCCTGTCGATAGCTGCGATCTGACTTTTGCCTCACTTTGCCGCGCTCGTGACGTCATGCGGCAGGATTGCGAGAGCGAAGCTTTCGTCATGTGCTGCGGCACCGACGCAATGGAAGACGTCGCCTATGCGGCCGCTCTGCTTTTTGATCGCGATCGGCCCGTCGTTTTGACCGGTGCGGCGATCCCCGGCGGCAATGCCAATGCCGACGGTCCGCGCAATCTGGCGGATTCCGGACGTCTGGCGCAGGCCATGCAGAAGGGCGCGAGCGCTCTCGTGGCCTTCGCGGGACGGATTTTCGATCCGGTCTCGATCGTCAAGGTATGGCCGCAGGCCATTCAGCCCTTCGGACCGGAAACAGCGATCCGCGGCTCCATCGAGGCCGACATTGTGACGCTCACAGGTTCGGGAGCCGTTGACGAGAGTTACGCGGATCTCGATGTATCCGACCTCGGCGCCCGCGTTGCGATCGTCATGGAGACCTTCGGGCCACTCGTGGGCTTGCCGGCTATCTCCGAACTCGACGGTATCGTCGTGGCAGGCAAGGGGGCAGGGGGTTTCTCGGCGCAGTCGGAGAGATTCCTGAGCGAAGCCGCGCGGCATATCCCCGTCGTGCTATCGACACGCTGTGCCCAGGGTTTCCGGGTCAATTCAGCCGTACCCAAATATGCCTATGAGCGCGCCCACAACCTCGGCCTGACCACGGCAGGTTATGACGGCCTGGACGCATCAAAGGCACGAATCCGGCTCATCGCGGAGCTTGGTCGTGCAACTCGCAGCGGAAAGGCTGGGCGCTGATCCGCGGACGGCGGCTACTCAACGATCTCGGCAAAGATGCGCCCGGTGCGGGGCCGGCGTGGGCGCTTGGAGGCGCCCGCGTCGGCCCCGCCTCGTTCACATCTTCTCGACTTCCAGCAGGGTTCGCTTGCCTTTCACGTACTTGTAAAGGGAGATGGTGCTGTCCTTCAGGTCGCCGTGCTCGTCGAACCGGATATTGCCAATCAGCGTGTTCAGATTGGTCGCGGGCATGGCGGACAGGATGCCGGCGCGCGTGATCGAGTTGGCGCGTTTCATCGCATCGACGATCACGTAGACGGCGCTGTACGCAACCGGCGAGTAGACCACTGGATCATGGCCGTACACGGCCTTCAGTTCCTTGCTGAACGCAGCGCTGCCCGCCATCGCGGACAGATCGCCGCCCGCGACGGAACAGACCAGATTGTCGGCGGCGTCGCCGGCCAACCTGGCCAAATCGGTCGTGCAGACACCGTCGCCCGCCAGGATCCTGGCGCGCAGGGCCAGTTGCATGGCCTGTTTGGCGAAGGGGCCGCCGGTGGCGTCCTCGCCGCCATACATGATCGCGTCGGGGCGTTCGGACTTGATCTTGGTCAGGATGGCCTTGAAGTCAGTGGCCTTGTCGTTGGTCGCATCGCGCGATAGCACCTGGATGCCTTCGGCCTTGGCGGTCTTCTCGAACTGGTCCGCAAGACCCTGGCCGTAGGCCGTGGCGTCGTCGACGATGGCGACCGTCTTGACTTTCTGGTTTTTGGCGTATTTCGCGAGGGCGGGGCCCTGCTGGGCATCGGTGCCGATCACGCGGAAGGCGGTCTTGTAGCCCTGCAGTGTGTACTGCGGGTTGGTGGAGCCCGGCGTGATCTGCGTGACGCCGTTGTCGCGGTAGATTTTGGACGCGGGGATGGACACGCCGGAGTTCAGGTGGCCGATCACGGCCACGACGCCATCGTCGACCAGCTTCTGCGCGACGTTCGTACCGATCCTGGGATCGGCCTGGTCATCCAGCGACTCGACCTCCAGGATGACCTTTTGACCGCCGATGACCAGATTGCCGGCCTTGTTGATCTGCTGGACGGCGAGCTTGGCGCCATCGGCCGCATCCTGGCCCATGTGAGCAATGTTGCCGGTCAGCGGTTCGGCGCTGCCGATCTTCACGATCACGTCCGCGAGAGCCGCTTGACCGTAGACCATGGCAACGCAGGCGAGTGTCAGCGCGGCGTTGCCGGGTTTGAGTTGAGATTTCATATGCTTAGCCTCTTGTTGAACTGGGTTGCTGTTGAAAATGCATGCGGCGTCTCCTGTCGAAGTCGCGACGTTGGCGACGTTTCCGAATGTGAGTATTCGTCAGAGCAGCCCATCACCCGAGGAAAGACTGATTAGCATTCCGTAGCGTTATGGTCGGGAGCCTGGCCGCTGGTTAGCGGCCCGTCTGCTCCTTGGGCTCCCGTTTCTAGAAAGATTATCTAGAATTAAATAAAATGTATTGTAGGGGTAAACGCTTGGTATTGTCCGGCATCGACCAGAGGCTGAACGACTGACTGATGGACGGGAGGTGGGTCCAGACTGGAAGAAGCGCCGCGTTTCGGTCCACGCAGTTGACTTGAACGCAACGTTGATCGCTGGATCGACCGGGGATATTTGGCATTGCCGCGCCCGCAGGTACGTGCTGCTGGCGGCACCTCAGGGCTGAATGCGATCGGGATGACGCGAAGTCTCGAAGACCTCCAAAGCAGCCGCCATTCCGTTAAATACACGCGGGCGATGTGGGGCGACAACAGGCCAGCCACCGCTGCCAGCCAAACGTTGTCAATAAGCTCAGCCTTTGCCGGAGCATCGCGAACAATAAAAAAGGCCCGGGAGCATTGCCCGGGCCTTTCGTAGATGAGGTGCGGATAACGCTTACCGCGTCAGCGCAGTAAACCCTTCCAGCAACCTCTCGACATCAGCCGCCTGAATCGCGCCCATCGTCGAGATGCGGAACAGTTCTTTCGACAACCCGCCTTGTCCCGCATAGATCACGAAGCCGCGCGCCTTCAGCCCGTCGTGCAGCGTCTCGTACGTCACACCTTGCGGCAACCGGTACGCACGCAGCACAACCGACGATTCACCTTCCGGCAACACCAGCGGCATCCCGCGCGCCGCAAGCCCGGCTTGCGCCTGATCGGCGAGCGCCTTGTAATGCGCATGCCGCGCACGCCAGCCGCCAGCCTCATCAAACTCGCGCAGCGCCTCGACGAGCGCGTAATACGCATGCACGGAAGGCGTAAACGGCGTATTCCGCTGATCCTGCAGCTTCGCGAGACGACCGAGATCGAGGTAGTAAGTGCGGCTTGCGGCCTTCGCGAGCGCGCTGCGACGCACGATCACGAACGCTGCGCCCGGCACGCCGTGCAGGCACTTGTTCGCGGTCGCAGCCACAGCATCGATATCACCACCGGCAAAATCGATCGCTTCCGCACCAAAGCTGCTCACACCATCAACGAGCATCTTCACGCCGCGCGAACGGCAGACTTCCGCGATCGCGCCGAGGTCGTTCAAGCGACCCGTCGTCGTTTCATGATGAATCACCGCAACGTGCGAATACCCACCCGCATCGAGCTTCGCACCAATCTGCGCAAGATCAGGCGCCTGCATCCACTCGTGCTTGAGCACATCATGCGCGATCCCATACTGCGTCGCGATCTGCGTAATCCGCTCGCCATAAACACCGTTCTCGATCACGAGCAGCTTGCCGTCCTTCGGCACGAGCGCCGCGATCATGCTTTCGACAGCGGCCGTGCCCGAGCCCGTCATCAGCACAGCCGCCCACTCAGCCGGATCGAGCTCATACGCAGCAACGAGACGCGCACGCGCCTCATCCTGCAGATCGAAGAATTCGCTTTCGCGATGGCACAGGTCGGGTTGCAGCAGGCTGCGGCGCACGCGTTCGGTGAGCGTGACCGGGCCGGGGTTCAGCAGCAGCATCAATGGGCTCCTTCAACGTGGGCTTCGGTCTGCGCGGCGCCGATGTGCCGCATCAGACGGGTCTTGACCTCGACCGGCGTGACGGTCGGGCGGGGCAGGCCGTCGGGCACGCCGGTGCGGATTGCCAGTCGCACGAACTGCGCACCATCGGCAGACGAAGCAAGCGCCGTATCGAGCACATCCAGCGTATTGCCTTCGACCGCCGACGCATATCCGCACGCGGCAGCCACACCCGCGAACGAAACATGTTGCGACACGGTGGCCTGGCCACCCGTCGATTCGTGCGCGCCGTTGTCGAGCAGCACGTGCGTGAGGTTGGCCGGGCCATAGGTGCCGAGCGTCGCGAACACGCCCATGCGCATCAGCGCGGCGCCGTCGCCGTCGACCGCGATCACGCGCAGGTCGGGGCGCGCAAGCGCGAGACCGAGCGCCATCGGCGTGACGCAGCCCATCGAGCCGACCATGTACAGCTGGTTCGGGCGATCGTCGATTGCGTAGAGTTCGCGGCCGCAGAAGCCGGTCGACGCGAGCACGACGGTCGAATCGACCGGCGTGTGCGCGATCACGCGCTGCAGCGCGTCCTGCCGGGTCGGCCAGGCTTCGGCCGACGCAGCGCGCGACGACGACTGCGCGGCGACATGCGCGCGCGGCTTCGCGGCCGGGTTTGCCTTCAGCTCATACGGCGCGACGCTGCCTTTCTGCATCACGAGCGCGTACGGGCGGCCCGTCGCGTCCATGTGCGCGATCGCGCGGTCGAGTGCCGGGCCGACCTGTTCGGGGTCGGTCGGGAACGTCTCCCACGGGATCTCCATCGTGTCGAGCATCGCGGGCGTGATCGGGCCCATCAGCGCGTGCTGCGGCTCGTCGGCCACGCCCGGCTGGCCGCGCCACGTGACGATCAGCAGCTGCGGCAGGCGGAACGTCCACGTGAGCGACGTGAGCGGGCTCACCGCGTTGCCGAGCCCCGAGTTCTGCATCATCGCGATGCCGCGCTTGCCGCCGAGCGTCGCGCCCGCGATCAGCGCGACCGCGTCGCCTTCGTTCGCGGCCGACACGTAATTCAGCGTCGGGTCCTGCAGCACGTAATTGATGAACGGCGTCAGGTACGAGCAGGGCACGCCCGCGTACCAGTCGAAACCGCGCGCGCGCGCGGCCTCGACGAACTGGGCCGCTTCGATCATTGCGCGCCCCCGTTGCCGGCACCCGGTTCGGACAGCGGCGTCTGGCCATGCGCGAAGTCGCCCGCGCGGCGGAAGTCCTCGAGATCGTTGACGCCGCGCCAGTGGCCGTGCACGTACTGCACCTCGATCTTCTCGCCGGCGGCGATCAGTTCGTTGAGCAGCGACGGGATGTCGAGCGTGTCGAAATCAGGACGCGCCTGCAGCGTCGCGAGCATTGCCTTCAGGCGATCGACACCGGCGCCGCGCACGTTCAGCAGGCCGATCCAGCGGCCGTGCGGCGTGCCTGCGGCGACGTCGCTCGATACGCGTTGCAGGAACGTCTTCTGGCCGAACAGGCCGCGATCGTCTGCGGCGGAGCAGAGCGCGAAATCGCGCACGCTCTGGTTGGTCTCGGTGAGCGACGAATCGACCACCACGCTGAACTCGGCCTCGCTCTCCGCGAGGTCGCGCACGATGTAGCTGCGGAACAGCAGGTCGCCGTACGAGATCACGGTGTCGCCGGTCAGACGGTCGGCCGCGCAGGCGAGCGACGCGAGCTCGCCCGTCTGTGCATGGCGTTCGTTGACGACGAGCTTGATGCCCGACGTGTCGATCGCGTCGGCACGATAGCCGCCGACCACGGTGATGTCGTTCACGCCGTGCGTCTTGAAGCCGTCGACGAGCCAGCGCAGCAGCGGCTTGCCGGCGACCGGCAGCATGACCTTCGGCTTGTCTTCGGTCACGGCTTCGAGGCCCTTGCCGCGGCTGGCAGCCAGCACGATCGCCGCGTTCGACGCGCGCGACGACGACGACAGGTAGATACGCTCGGCCGCCGAGTATTCGTCGGCGTCCTGCAGGCGGAAGATCTCGTTGACCGATGCTACGCGGTCTTCGACGTTGATCAGCGTTTCGCTCTCGTGGATCTCGCGTGCGGTCGCCTGCATCGCGGAGGCCGACGCGCGGATCAGGTGGTTCGCCCAGATCACGGTGCTGATGCCGGCCTGGCGGAACACGTCGGTCGGCGTGCTGTAGTACTTGGTCGGCACGATCACGAGCGGCGCCTTGCCGCTCCATTCGCGGGCGAACTGCAGGATCTCGTCCGGGCGCGACAGCTTGCTGTGGATCAGGATCGCGTCGGCGCCGGCTTCCGCGTACGCGTTCGCGCGGCGCAGCGCCTCGTCCATGCCCCAGCCCGCGATCAGCGCTTCGACGCGCGCGACGATCGAGAAGTCGGGATCGGTCTGCGAATCCTTGCCGGCCTTGATCTTGCCGCAGAACTCGTCGATTTCCGCGAGCGGCTGGCGCTCGCCGCCGATGAAGCTGTTGGTCTTCGGGAACTGCTTGTCCTCGATACAGACGCCCGCGATGCCGCGCTGCTCGAGCTTCTTCACGAGGCGGCGCACGTTGTTGAAGTTGCCGTAGCCGGTGTCGCCGTCGAGCAGGATCGGCAGGTCGCTCGCGTCCGCCATGAATTCGAGCACGTCGACGACCTGGGTCCAGCTCGCCTCGTTGTTGTCACGCACGCCGAACTGCGCGGAGATCGCGAGGCCCGATGCCCAGATGCCCTTGAAGCCGGCTTCGCGGACGATCCGCGCGGACAGGCCGTTGTGCGCTTCCATCAGGAATTCGAGGTCGCTGCTGACGAGCATGCGGCGCAGGCGTGCGCTGCGCGATTCGGTGAAGTTGGGTTCGCGTGCGTTCATCGTGCGACTCCTGCGGTGGTGCGTTGAATCAGGGGAAGGATTTCTTGCGTGGCGCGAGCGACGTCGTTCGGGAAGTCGATCTCGATCCACGGCGAGCCGGTGACGTCGGCGACGTCGAACGAGTGACCGCCTTCGAGCAGCAGGTCGCGCACGGCTTCTTCGTGCGGCATGTTCGCGCGGCCGCTGTCGACGTAGCCCGCGACGATCGTCGCGAGGCGGCGCGCGGTGCCTTCGGTGAAGCGGAAGAAGCCGACCGATTCGCCGATCGTGTCGTAGTCGAGGTCGACTGCGAGCTGCTTGCGCAGCTCGACCGGCACGCCGTTCTTCAGGCACAGCTTGACGGGCTCGTCGCCGGCCTCGAAGTCGCGATCGATCAGCAGGCGGTCGACCGCCTTGTCGGAATCGGCCACCAGCGCGTGCAGGATGTTCTCGTCATACAGCACGTCGGCGTCCATCAGCAGCACGTCGCCGCCGCGCGTCATCGCATCGGCGACGGTATGCACGGTCAGCACGCTGCCGAGGTCGTAGCGGTCGTTGATCACGATCTCGGCCTGGCGGCCGAGACGCTTCAATTCCTGCTCGACCTTCTCGTGCTGGAAGCCCAGCCCAAGCACGATCTCGTCGACGCCCGCGGCATCGAGTACGCGCAGATGGCGCTCGAGCAGCGACACGTCGTCGAAGCGCAGCAGGCACTTCGGGAACTGCGCCTCGGGCGGTTGTTGCAGGCGCAAGCCGAGGCCTGCCGCAAGAATGATGGCTCGCATGGGTTCTCCAACCAAAAAGCCGGCGGATCTGAACGATCAGTCGGCGAGCGGCTGCGGCGCACGGCGCCGCTGCCAGTTTCTTTCACTGAAATGCAGATAGAGCAGGCCGGGCAGGCCGAGCGCGAGTTCGCGCGCGCGTTTCGCAAGCGATAGCGCGAGCGCCGCGTCGGGCGGCAGTCCGACCAGCGGCGCGAGCAGCAGGTAGCCGCCTTCCTGCGCGCCGAGCGAGCCCGGGATCGCGAAGGCCGCGCCACGAATGGCCTGGCCGACGCTCTCGAGCAGCAGCGCGTCGAGCCAGCTCACCGGGTGCCCGAGGAAGTGCAGCGCGAGCCACACTTCGGCGGTGCCGACGATCCAGCCGACGAGACTCAGTGCGAACGTCTTCGCGACCTTCGCACGATCGCGGTACAGCGCGCCGACCGCATCGTCGATCGCGTCGGCGCGGGTGGCCAGCGACGACCAGTCGCGCGGGCCGAGCAGCTTCGACGCGAGGCGCAGGCCGCGGCCGAACAGTCCGCGCCGCTGCGCTGCATAGAACGCGATGGCGAGGGCGCCGAGCACGCCGGTGGCGATGAGTGCGGGCGTGCGCAGGTGCGCGACCGATTCGTGCGTCGCATACAGGCTGAACGCGGCGATGCCGATCAGCGCGAACGCCATCTGCGCGAGCGCCTGCATCGTCGTGCTGACCGTGACGGCTGCCGCCGCGTCGGCCATCCGCGTGCCGCGCTGCGCGAGGTGGCGCACCATCAGCACCGGGCCGCCGATCTGCCCGGCGGGCAGCAGGCTGTTCACGGATTCGCCGACCCAGCGCGCGCGCAGCGCGTTGCCGAGCTCGGCGCCCGGCTGGCCGGGGCGGAACATCACGGAGATTGCGACCGCGTCGATCGCGAGCGGCACGACGTGGAACGCCGCGACGAGCGCGAGCCCCCAGCCGGCCGCGAGGAACGTGGACGCCACGGCGCCGACGCCCTGCCAGGCCAGCAGTGCGATGAAGAGTGCGGTCCCGAGGGACAGCAGGATGAGGCCCGCGCGTGTCATGACCCGCTCGTGCGTCGCGTCGCCAGTTGCTTGAACACCTGGCGGAAACCGAAATACGCGATCGCGTCCTTCATGTTCGAGATGAAGCGCTTCCACGGCCGCATGCCGGGGTTCGTCACGTATTCGAAGGTGAGCGACACGCGCATCTCGTTCTGGCCGAGCGGCGTGATGCGGTGGCGCAGCTTGTCGCCGTCGAACAGCACGATGCCGCCGTCGGCGATCTGCACGGAGCCCGGCTCGTCGGCGACGTCCGGATTGCGCGTATGCAGCTCGTAGTCGAGCCGGCACGACGATTCGTCGATCACGCCGATCAGCAGCGTGTAGCGGCGGCCGTCGTAGTACGACGTGTCGTAGTGCCAGCCGATGTGGTCGCCGGGCTTCGTGTAGTAATACAGCGCGTACGCGTGCGGATCGTCGTCCGGCGACAGCATCAGCTTGTCGCCCGTGACTTTCTCGAGGAACGAGATCAGTGCCTTCGAGCGATACAGTTCGGCGATGTACGGCGCCTGCTCGTCGATCGTATGACGGCTGACGCTGCCGCCCTGCTTGTGGCCGGGCAGGTAATTGCGGTTCAGGCCGGCCTGCATCGCGCGGGCGGCGTCGGCCAGCCTCGCGTGCGCGTCGGCCGGCAGGAAGGTGTCGAGATAAAGGAACGAGCCCTGGCGCGTGTAGTCGCCGCGCAGGCGGTCGAGGTCGAGCTGGCCGACACGGTCGGCCACGGTGCGATCGGGGTCGGCCGCGGCCGCGCGCACGGGCGCGGGGCGTGCCGGGCTCAGCACGGAGTCGTCGCGCGTGCTAGGAGTCATTTGGAAGCCTGGATTTCAGTGGAATTCTGCGGAACATTGCCGCGCCGGACGATGCGCCACCAGTCGAACACGACCCACGCCGCGAACAGCGGGGCGCCGATCGACGCCGCGAGCAGGAACGGCTCGACGCCGTCGAACAGCGTCACGAGCGGCAGCAGGTACAGCACGTCTTCGGTCTCGAAGCCGCCGGCGAATGCCTGCTTGGTGCCGGCCTTGCCGGCGAACGATTCGATCCGCATGCGCAGGAAGAAGATCAGCGCGACGGCCGCGCCGGCCACCGCGCCGAGCAGCACCGGCGACGCGGCCATCTGGCCGCCCTGGGCGACGATCCCGACGCCCATGCTGACGAACAGCGCGACCGTGACGAGCGCATCTGCCGCGAGGTCGTAAAAATGACCGATCTTGCTGGATTTCCCGCTGATGCGCGCGAGCTCGCCATCGGTGTGGTCGACGAAGTTCGACAGCACGATCAGGAACGCGCCTGCATTGCTCCAGCCGAAGCCGCCGTGCGCGAGGCACCAGGCGCCGGCGAGGCCGATCAGCAGGCGAACGGTAGTGAGGTGATTCGGGGTGACGGGCGTGTCGACGAGCGGTCGGACAAGCGAGCGCGCCAGCCGCGCATCCCAGGTGCGCGGCAGGGGCGGTTCGGAACGTGTGGCGGTTTTTCTTTGGTCCATCGGCGAAATATATACGGAATTGTAATTTGGTGCTTTTTATTCGATCAATGTCCTGACATGAGGGAGTGTTACCGCGTCTTGCGGCGATCGGCCGGCCGAAAAGCGCGTGCGCGAAAGGGCGGCCAGACGGGGCGGCGGCATCCGTATTCCAGTGTGGTTCGCCTCGCGCGACTGTCAAGGACGGACGGGCCTCACAGGCCGGTGCGGCGGTGCGTTTCGCGCTTCCCGCCGCGCGTCGCGCGGCGCGTGCGAGCTTGACGTGCGTCAGGTCGGGACAAGCCGCATCGGGTGACAATTGGCCGCGCCGGACGGGCGTCGGTCATTGCCGATCCGCAGGCGATAAAGCGCGGTGGAAATTCGTCGATTGATGCGCGTGAGTTGTCGATCGGTCACCGTCTTTCTGTCCGATGCTTTCGCGTACCTTTCGTGTGCATCCGATTTAAACGGCCCGCCTGTCACAGAACGGTCGTTCGATACCCGGCAAATCCGGCAAGGATCTTTTTCATTTGGCGGACATTTCGCGGCGATGGCCTCTGCGATACTCCGACCGTGCCTGTGGTGCCGGCCGCCCCTCGCGGCCCCAAGGGCTTCATGTCGCTCAGGAGACACCCCCCGCGACGTCAACGACAGACCCCCACGCGTCAGAAACCAGCCATGTCTTCATCACGCATCCTCGCTCCCGCCCTGCGTTCGCTCGTCCGCACCGCCGACGAAGCCGCCGCGCTGATCCGTCCCGGCATGACCGTCGCCATGAGCGGCTTCACGGGCTCCGGCTATCCGAAGGCCGTCCCGGCCGCGCTTGCCGCCCACATCGACGCGGCGCACACGCGCGGCGAGGACTTCCGGATCAACGTGCTGACGGGCGCGTCGACCGCGCCGGAACTCGACGGCGCGCTCGCCCGCACCAACGGCATCTCGATGCGCCTGCCGTACCAGTCCGACCCGACGTTGCGCGACAAGATCAACGGCGGCGAAGTCGACTACCAGGACGTCCACCTGAGCCATGTCGCGCAGTACGCCTGGTTCGGGCTGTACGGCGATCTCGATGTCGCGATCGTCGAAGTCGCGGGCATCCGCGAGGACGGGCTGCTGATTCCGTCCGCGTCGATCGGCAACAACAAGACCTGGCTCGAACGCGCGAAGCACGTGATCCTCGAGGTCAACTCGCGCCAGCCGCTCGGCCTCGACGGGATGCACGACGTCTATTACGGCACCGCGCTGCCGCCGCACCGCAAGCCGATTCCGCTGACGAAGAGCGACGACCGGATCGGCGAGCCGTACCTGCGCTGCCCGGCCGACAAGATCGTCGCGATCGTCGAGACGGATGCGCCGGACCGCAGCAATGCGTTCTCCGCGCCGGACGCGACGTCCAAGCAGATCGCGCTGCAACTGATCGACTTCCTGCGCCATGAAGTGAAGCGCGGCCGCCTGCCGGAAAACCTGCTGCCGCTGCAGTCGGGTGTCGGCAACATCACGAACGCGGTGCTCGCGGAGCTCAGCTCGGCCGGCTTCTCGAACCTGACCGCGTACACGGAAGTGATCCAGGACGGCATGCTCGACCTGCTGCAGGATGGCACGCTGAGCTTCGCGTCGGCCACCGCGCTGTCGCTGAGCCCGGCCGCCGTGCAGCGCTTCGCCGACGAAATCGCGACGTTCCGCGAGAAGATCGTGCTGCGCCCGCAGGAGATCAGCAACCATCCGGAGCTCGTGCGCCGGCTCGGCTGCATCGCGATGAACGGGATGATCGAGGCCGACATCTACGGCAACGTGAACTCGACGCACGTGATGGGCACGAAGATCCAGAACGGCATCGGCGGCTCGGGCGACTTCGCGCGCAACGGCTACCTGTCGTGCTTCATGTCGGCGAGTACCGCGAAGGGCGGTGCGATCTCGCGGATCGTGCCGATGGCGAGCCACGTCGACCACACCGAGCACGACGTCGCGGTGGTCGTCACCGAGCAGGGTCTCGCGGACTTGCGCGGCCTGTCGCCGAAGCAGCGCGCACGCAAGGTCATCGCGACCTGCGCGCATCCCGACTACCGGCCGATGCTCGAGGATTACTTCGAGCGCGCGTCGCGTGAAAGCTTCGGCAAGCACACGCCGCACCTGCTCGCCGAGGCGCTGTCGTGGCACGAGCGCTACGTGCGCACGGGCACGATGAAGGCCTGACGCGGAGCGAAGCGGGCGCGCGTCGCGCGTGCGCCCGTCAATCCATCGCCGCGTGTGCGATCTCCACGCTCGCCGCTTTCTGCGGCGGGCGGATCAGCAGCAACAGCGGAATCATCAGCAGCGTCGCGACGAACATCAGCTTGAAGTCGTTCAGGTACGCGATCATCGACGCCTGCTGGTTGATCGTGCGGTCGAGCAGCGCGATGTCGACGCGGCTGCCGGCGATCGCCTGCACGGCCGGGTTGAACGGCGTGATGTGGGTCGCGAGGTCGGCATGCGCGACCTGCGTGTTGCGCGTCATCAGCGTCTGCACGATCGAGATGCCGATACTGCTGCCGATGTTGCGCATCAGGCTGTAGGTGGCCGTGCCGTCCGCACGCAGGTCGGGCGGCAGCGTCGAGAACGACAGCGCGCTCAGCGGCACGAACACGAGCCCCAGCCCGAAGCCCTGCACCACACCCGGCCACACGATGTCCGCTTCGGACAGCACGACCGTGTACTGCATCATCTGCCAGAGCGCGAGCGCGGAAATCGCCAGTCCCGCGAGCAGCAGCATCCGCGCATCCACGTATTTCAGCAGCCGGCCGACGAACAGCATCGCGATCATCGTGCCGGCGCCGCTTGGCGCGGTGACGAGGCCCGTCGTCGCGACCGGGTAGCCCATCAGGTTCTGCAGCATCGGCGGCAGCAGCGCGCGGGTCGCGTACAGCACCGCGCCGACCACGAAGATGAACAGCGTGCCCGTCGCGAAGTTCGGGTCGCGCAGCAGTTCCGACTTGAAGAACGACGCCTTGCCGACGGTCGCCGTATGCACGAGGAAGAACGCGAAGCTGAGCGCCGCGACGATCGCCTCGATGCGGATCTCGTACGAGCCGAACCAGTCGAGCTGTTCGCCGCGGTCGAGCATCGCCTGGAACGCGCCGATCGCGAGCGCCAGCGTCGCGAAGCCGAACGCGTCGAACTTCACGTGCGGGCGCGGCGCGCGTGCGGGCAGGAAGGTCATCACGCCGGCGAGCGCGAACGCGCCGATCGGCACGTTGATGAAGAACACCCAGCGCCAGTTGTAGCTGTCGGTGAGCCAGCCGCCGAGCGTCGGGCCGAGGATCGGGCCGACCATCACGCCCATTCCCCAGATCGCCATCGCCTGGCCTTGTTTCTCGCGCGGATTGATGTCGAGCAGGATCGACTGCGACAGCGGCACGAGCGCGGCGCCGAACACGCCCTGCAGCAGGCGCGCGCCGACGATCTGCACGAGCGTCTCGGACAGCCCGCACAGCGCCGACGCGACCGTGAAGCCCGCGATCGACACGATCAGCAGCCGTTTCACGCTGAGCCGGTCGGACAGCCAGCCGGTGAGCGGCGTCGCGATCGCCGCGGCGACGATATAGGAGGTCAGCACCCACGTGATCTCGTCCTGCGATGCGGACAGCGTGCCCTGCATGTGCGGCAGCGCGACGTTCGCGATCGTGCTGTCGAGGGTCTGGATCAGCGTGGCGAGCATGATCGACAAGGTCAGCATCGGCCGGTTCAGTGCGGGCGAGGCGGGGGCATCGGCGGCGGGGTTCAAGCGGGTGTCTCCACGGGGCGGTCGCCGTGGGCGGCGATCCGGTATGGCTGGAATTATAAGCACGCTTATTATATATCCGCTTATCGCCGAGGCATGGCCGGCTTGACCCCTATAATCGCCGGATGGACAAGACTTACGAGAACCGGATCGGCTATCTGATCGCCGATGTCGCCCGCCTGAACGGACGCCTGTTCGACCGGCGCGCGAAGCGCATCGGGCTGACCCGGGCGCAAAGCCGCGTGCTCGCGTACCTGACGTGGAAGGGCGAGATGAATCAGGCGCGGCTCGCCGAATGGCTCGAGATCGCGCCGATCTCGCTCACGCGGTTGCTCGACCGGATGGAAAGCTATGGCTGGATCGAGCGCATCGCGAACGACGACGACCGCCGCGCATTCGTGATCCGGCTGACCGACAAGTCGCGCGAGATCTTTCCGCAGATGCTCGAGGTGGGTGACACCGTCGCCGACGACGGGCTGCGCGGCTTCACGCCCGACGAGCGCGATACGCTGGTGCGGCTGCTCGGGCGCGTGCGCCACAACCTGATCGATTGCGGCGGGGAGTGAGGTGGCCCGCCGTTCGGGCGGGCCGGATGAACGACTTGAAAAACATCGGGCGGCAGCGCGCGAGCACGCGGCGTTGTCATCGCCGTTGCGCGGGTGCCGATGCCCGGCGTGGCCTTCGTCGGGCTGGCACACGAGACGATACGCTCGCCATGTTCGACGAAGCGCTTGCGTGGGTATCGACGTCGGCTCGGTTGAGCCGACGCTAGCTGTTACGGCCTTGGCGAGTCCATGTGCTCAACGGGCCAGTGCCGCGAGCGTGTACGCCGCCAGATAAAGCCCCACACCGTAGGACAGATGCGTGATGAGACTGCGCCGGCGCGCGACGCCCGGGTTCGGCGTGCGCGACGCCGCGATGCCGAAACCGAGCGCAGGCTGCATCACGAAGAACGGTGCGACGACGCTAGCGAGGCCGGCGACGAGCGCGGGGAGCGGGGTCGGCGTGCCGATCCAAGCCGTGCCCGCGATCGCGACGGGCAGCACCGCGAACGCGATGCCGATCGCGTAATGCGCGACCCAGCCGAGCGCGCGTTCGCCGGGAACGGGTGCCGCGGCGACGATCGACGCATGCCGGAACCGGCCGTGCATCATGTGACCGAGCCAGCGGCCGACCAGCGCGTAGTCGAGCGACGGAATGCCGAATGCACGCCGCCGGAACAGCGTCCACAGATCCATCACGAGCGTGGCGCCCGTGCCGATCAGCAACAGGTCGGGCAGGACGTCGGGCAGGCTCATCGCGTGCCTCCGCAGAGAAGGGAACAGGCTGCGCGGTGCAGCGGAATACGGCGTGGTTTCAACGGTTTCATGGCGATCCGGGCTTGTCTTCATCGAGTCGAGCGACTATCTTGCAACCTCAAGTTCACTTGAGGTCAAGCATGAGCCGGCTGGACATTGCAGAGGTGGCGCGACGCTCGGGATTGCCCGCGTCGACGCTTCGCTACTACGAGGAAAAGGGGCTGATCGTGCCGATCGGCCGCCACGGGCTGCGGCGGCAATACGACGAGTCGGTGCTGGAGCGCCTGGCGCTGATCGCACTGGGCCGCGAGGCCGGCTTTTCGCTCGACGACATCCTCGCGATGGTCGGCACGGACGGCCTGCCTGCGATCGATCGCGCGAAGCTCGACGGCAAGGCTGACGAACTCGACCGCACGATTCGCCGTCTCGGCGCCGTGCGCGATGCGTTGCGGCATGCGGCCGTGTGCCCGGCATCGAACCATCTCGAATGCCCGTCGTTCCAGAAGCTGCTTCGGATCGCCGCGCATCGCCATCCGGCGCGCCGCACGAAGACGGAAGGCGCGTAGGCGGCGAGTGTGCACCGGCGGGTTGGCCGATGGCAGGGTGATGCGCAGAGTCATGCGGTGCCGGACATCGCAAACTGGAACAACGGGGTTGCAGCGTGTGGATTTTGCTTGTGTTTCCTGCCGCGTATGCGGCATCGCGGGTCGCGCCGCATTACGGGGTGCTCGCCGGGCTCGCGACGGTGGCCGTCGTGATGGTGACGCCGCAAGTGCTGCTGGCGTTGGGAATCGATTGGGTGACACGGCGGCGCGGAGGCATTGAACCGCCTGTCACGACCGCTCCGCCTGTACAGACCGATAGTCTGGAGGACGAACTGGCTGACGGGCCCGACGACGCACCCGATGTGCCGTTTCGATACGGCGAGCGTGCACGATTCAAGCAACTGGTGCTGATCGCCGACGCCGTGCGGTCCGACATCACGCGCAGTTTCTACGACAAGGCGAAGCGGACGATCGAAGCGTACGTGGATGTCGAGACGGGGCGCGACGGTTCGGGGGCGGCGATGGTGTCGACGGCCGAGCTGGCCCAGGAAGACGCCCCGACCGTCGTGCTGCCGGACGAAATGCTGACCGTGTTCGTGTCGAACGACGGCGCGTGGTCGGGATTCCGCGTCGGTGACGACACCATCCGGTTCCGCCACGGTGCAATCACGAGAATGCAGCTCACGCAGGTGATTCCGGTTCGCTGGAAGGGCGGCTACATGGTGAAGTTCTGGTTCGACGTACCGAAACGGAACAGTCAAGACGATTGCGGGCCGCATTCGACCTGGTTCTATCTCGCGGCAGATTATTCCGGCCGCCGATCGCGCGCGCTCACCCATGCATGTCGCGAAATCGCGTCGGTGCTCGACGTCCCGTTCGACATCGACGAGATCGGCGACGACTGAGTCATCCCGCGTAGTACACGCGGCATTCCTGCTCGCGCCCGCGCACGATGCGCTTGCCGACGAGCGAGCCGTACGTTTCGGTGAAGACGGTCCGCTGATGCTCGCGTTGCAGGGCGTCGTAGAAATAGAGCGAGACCCAGTCCGTCGGGCGGGACGCCTCCGGCGTGCGCATCGCGGCATGCAGGCACAGCGCGGTGAAATGCCAGCCGCCCTTGGTCATGTGCATCACGGGCAGCGGCACGTAGTCGTCCGCATTCGGGCGCCGATGCGCGGTGACGCGTTGTACGACGCCAGGCGTCGGCAACACGCCGGCGGCGGCCTTGTTGCGGTACAGGCGGTCGATGTAGAGCAGCAGTTCGACGGGCGGCTCCGTGCCGCGGCCGGCGTCCTGCACGTGGCCCTGCCAGCGCCGGCGGCGGCTCAGCACGTCGTCGAGCGCGGCGCGGATGCCGGCCGCGCGCCGCGGGCCGACGCCCGAGATCGTTTCGAGCTGGCCGTTGCGGGCCGCGCGTTCGAGTTCCTCGAGCGTATCGATGTGCAGCAGGTCGTGAATGCGCAGCGCGAGCGCGTGGCCGATGCCCGGCACCGCTTCGAACGCGGAGGTGCGTTCGGCGTCGCCGCACAGCCGGTCGAGCTGGCGCCAGCGCCCCGTCACCAGCAGCTCGGCAATCGCCTGGGCGACGCCCGTGCCGACCTCGGGCAGCATCCCGAGCGCATCGACGCCACCGGATTCGAACAGGGAGCGGATGTCGAGGTCGAGCGCGTCGACCGTCTCGGCCGACGCGCGGTACGCGGCGACCCGGTACGGATTCGCGCCCTGGTCAGCCAGCCGCTGCGCCGCCTCGCGCAGGCAGGCCGCGATATGCCGGTTTTCCTCGAACGTTTGGCTGGCGGTCGTCTGCATGGCGAGGGACCTGGGGACGCACAAACGGAATGGACACGGCGAACGATGCGCCGGTCGGCCTTTCATCATTGTCGCGACACGCGATGAAGAAAACTTGACGCACGTCAATGGCAAACGTAGCACAGGTTCGACGCGCACGGTCGTGCCGGAAAGCGGCACGACCGTGCGTCGCGTAATGCGGTCACGCGTCGAGGAACGACTGCGCGTTTTCGGCCTCGGCGGCCGTGCGCAACGCGGCGAGTGCCCGCTTCTCGATCTGCCGCACGCGTTCGCGCGACATGCCCGCGTCCTGCGCGATCGCGTCGTAGGTGTCAGGCTCGGCGCCGCCGAGCCCGAACCGCCGGCGCAGCACGTCGGCCTCGGCCGGCGAGACCGACCGGAGCAGCGACCTCACGCATTCGCGCATCCGCGTGTCGGCCAGTTGCTCGAACGGGCTGGCCGACGCCTGGTCCTCGATCAGCTCGACGAGACCGGTGTCCGCGTCGGGCAGCGGCGCGTCGAGCGACACGGGCTCGGCAGGCAGCGCGAGCACCGCGCGCAGCTTGTCCTCGTCGAGGCCGGTTTCGGCCGCCAGGTCGGCCGGCGTCGCCCGGCGGCCCGTGCGCTGCCGAAAACGCAGCGCATGCCGCTGCACCCGCTGGTACTGGTCGCCGACGTGCACGGGCACGCGGATCGTGCGAGCGCGATCCGCGACCGCGCGCGCAATCGCCTGGCGGATCCACCAGGTCGCATAGGTCGAGAACTTGAACCCGCGCCGGTATTCGAATTTCTCGATCGCACGCATCAGGCCGAGGCTGCCGTCCTGCACGAGATCGGGCAGGTCGACGCCGCGGTTCATGTACTTGCGCGCGATCGACAGCACGAGCCGCAGGTTCGCCTCGAGCATCGCGCGCGTGGCGTCGCGCACTTTCTGCTGGCCGTCCGTCAGCGCCGCGGCGAGTGCCCGCCGCGCAACCGTGTCGAAGCAGGCGGCTTCGCCCGTCGCGGCGTGATGCGGCGCGGACACGAGCGCGCGCACGACGTCGCTCGCGTCGTCGACGGCCGGTGCGACCCACGCGATCGAGCCGAGCAGGGCGGCGACGTGGTTGCGTGCGTCACGGTATTCGTCCGAACGGCAGCCATGCGCGTGCAATGCGCCGCGCAAGGCCGCGACGGCCGCCTGCAGCGCGTCGTAGCTGGCCGGCGCCGGCGTGTCGCCGGCGTCGTCATCGGACGACCCGGCTGCGCGGGTCGAAGCCGGGGCGCGATGACGCGCAAGCAGCGCGTCCACCGCCGCCGGATAGCCGGCGAGCGCATGCAGGATCTGGTGGCGGCCCGTCTCGATCTCGCGCGCCAGCACGATTTCGCCTTCGCGCGTGAGCAGCGGCACCGCCTGCATGCGGCGCATGTAGAGGGCGAGCGGATCGGTCGATGCGCTCGTGCCGCGTGCGAGGTCGCCGAGCATCGCGCGGCCTTCGTCGAGCGCATCGCGATCGACGTCGACAGGCGCCGAACCGGCGAACGGCGCAGGCGCGGCCGGCTCGTCGAGCACGGCGATGCCGATGTCGGCGAGCGCGGCGCGCACGACGTCGAGCGCGTCGGGGCTGTCGCTTTCGGGCGGCAGCGCGTCGACGAGGTCGGCGTGGGTCAGATAACCCTGTTCGCCGGCGAGCGCCAGCAACTGGATGATCGGATCGAGCGGCGTGTCCGCCCGGGGAGTGGGCCGTGGCGTAGTCATGTCGATGGCGGCGTGAGCCGCGTTCCTGTCTGGGCGGGCCGAAGTCCGCTGGTTTCGGGCCGCCGGTTGCTCGCGAACCCCGTCCGCGCCGGCCAGCCTGACATCGTTCAAGTTGAGGGCATTTGCGCGAACTTCAACGCGGGTGCGGCAGACGTGCCAGCATGCGGCGTGCCCGCGCGCCCGTCCGGTGCAGGAAACAAAAAGTAACCGATCATACCGGGCGGAAATCTGCAGGGGACGTAAGCTAGAGTCAGGCGCGCGCCTGGCGGCGACGCGTGGATTCTGCCGGAGCAATCGATGACCCCGATTCCTGCCGCGAGGTATGCGGTATTCGCATTGACGACGCTGGCCCTCGGCGGCTGTTATTACACGAGTCCGTATGGCTATGCGCCGTACTACACACCGGCGCCGGCCACGCTGACGCAGCGCGAGATCCCCGTCACGCCGGCTGCGCCGGCCACCACTGCGCCGGGCCCGGCTGCGGCGGCGGTCGCGCCGCCGGTGGTCGATCCGGCGCCCGTCTACGTCGCGCCGGCCTATCCGCCACCGTATCCCTATCCGTATCCGTACTATGCCCCCGCGTATTACCCGGGCTGGTACGGCTGGGGCGCACCGGCGATCTCGGTCGGCTTCTGGGGCGGATGGGGCGGCGGCTGGCGTGGACGCGGCGGGTACGGGCATCGTCCGTGGGGCGGCGGCCACTGGGGCGGCGGCTGGGGCGGGCATCGGCACTGACCGGCGCGCGGCGGCACCGCGCGGGAGAGCATCATGAGGAACATGATTGTCCGAAGCCTGTGCGTCGTCCTGCTCGGCCTGGCGGCCGCGCCGGATATTACACAGGCACAGAGCACCGGCTACACGAATTCGCCGGCCGAGCTGTTCGCGGGGCCCGCGCCCGACTATCCGGTCGTCGCGCAGATTCCGCCGGGCACCGCGCTGGACGTGTTCGGCTGCCTGAGCGACTACACGTGGTGCGACGTCGCGCTGCCGGGCGTGCGCGGCTGGATCGACGCGCAACTGATCGACTATCCGTACCAGGGCGGTTACGCGCCGCTGCTCGAATATGGCGCGATCGTCGGCGTGCCGATCACGGGGTT
>NZ_JAAGPC010000095.1:0-245 GCF_017104595.1 Burkholderia sp. Tr-20390
ACGACTCTTGTGTCTGTACTGTATCGGTGTCACATGCAGTACGTAGCGTCGCGCACCACGCTGGACTCAGTATTCGACTCTGCCTGTGCAACCGTCGTTAGCTATACTATCATTACTCTAATGACTCACAGGATACGCAAACCGCAGACGCATCTAATCTATGTCTTGCCATAAGTATTCTTCGTCTTACATGATAACAGCAGTGCGATTATGTTTTTTTTTTTTTTTTTTTTAATGACCCGCCC
>NZ_JAAGPC010000096.1:0-34453 GCF_017104595.1 Burkholderia sp. Tr-20390
TCGCAACCGCGCGCGGTCGCCTCGGTCAGCGCGCGTTCGAGGCGGTCGGCCCGTGCGGCAAAGACGGCTTCGACGCCGTCGCCGCGTGCGATGCGCGCCTCGAACGCCATCCCCGTCACAGCGATGACGGGCAACGAGCCGGTGGATTGCGGCGCCACGCGTTACAGCCCGACCGTCACGCGCGTGGTGTTGTCGCGCTTCAGGTTGCGATAGCGGGCGAGCGCCCACAGCGGGAAGAACTTGCGATAGCCGTGATAGCGCAGGTAGAACACGCGCGGGAAGCCCGTCGCCGTGAAGCGCGTCTCGTCCCACAAGCCTTCTTCGTTCTGCTCGGCGATCAGGTAGTCGATGCCGCGCGCCACCGCCGGGTTGTTCACCTCGCCGGCCGCCATCAGGCCGAGCAGCGCCCACGCGGTTTGCGACGCGGTGCTCGGCGCCTGCTCGAAACCGCGATAGTTCAGCTTGTAGCTGTCGCCGTCCTCACCCCAGCCGCCATCCTTGTTCTGGATCGACAGCAGCCACTGCGCACCGCGCTTCATGCGCGGATCGTCAGGCGTCAGGCCGGCCGCGTTCAGCGAGCACAGTGCCGTCCACGTGCCGTACACGTAGTTCATCCCCCAGCGGCCATACCAGCTGCCGTCCGGTTCCTGTTCCTTGAGCATGTAGTCGAGTGCGCGACGTGCCGGCTCGCTGTTCAGCGGCGTCTCGCCGAGCTGCGACAGCATCGACAGGCAGCGGCCCGACACGTCGGCCGTCGGCGGATCGAGCAGCGCGCCGTGATCCGAGAACGGGATGTTGTTCAGGTAGTACTGCGTGTTCTCCGGTTCGAACGCGCCCCAACCGCCGTCGCTGCTCTGCATCCCGACGACCCACTCGCGCGCACGCGCGATCGAATCGCGATACGCATCGTTCTGCTTGAGTTGCTGCGCGCGCTCCATCGCCACCGCGACCACCGCCGTATCGTCGACGTCCGGGTAGTGCGCGTTCGCGTACTGGAACGCCCAGCCGCCGGGCCGCACGTGCGGGCGGCGCGAGATCCAGTCGCCGCGCACGTCGAGGATCTGCAGCGGGCGCAGCCATTCGAGGCCGCGGATCGCGGCATCCTCGGCACGCGCGTCGCGCGTTTCGAGCAGCGCATGCGCGGCGAGCGACGTGTCCCACACCGGCGACAGGCACGGCTGGCAATACGCTTCATCGTCGTGCACGACGAGCAGCTTCTCGATCGACTTGCGCGCGATCGCGCGGTTCGGGTGATCTTCCGCGTAGCCAAGCGCGTCGTACATCATCACCGAGTTGGCCATCGCCGGATAGATCGCGCCGAGGCCGTCCTCGCCGTTCAGGCGCTCGTCGACGAACGACACGGCCTGGCGGATCGCGCGTTCGCGCGTGTAGTTCGGGAACAACCCGTCGACCGCGCGCAACGCATGATCGACCACGCGGAAGAACGCGAACCAGCCGGGGCTCTGGTGGCCCTGGCGCGGCAGCAGCCCGGCGTTGACGGGCGGATCGATGAACAGTTCGTCGATGCGCACGCCGCGCGGGTTCTTCGCGAGCGGGCGCTTCGCGTTCAGCACGAGCAGCGGCACGATCACGGTGCGCGCCCAGTACGAGACCTTCGACAGATGGAACGGGAACCACTGCGGCAGCAGCATGATCTCGACCGGCATCATCGGCACCGCGCGCCACGGAATCGCGCCGTACAACGCGAGCTGGATGCGCGTGAACACGTTCGACATCTCGGCGCCGCCCATCGCGTGGATGGCCCGGCGCGCACGTTGCATGTGCTCGGCGTTCTCGTCGTCGCCGATCACCTTCAGCGCGAAATACGCCTTCACGCTCGCGCTGATGTTCGGCGCGCCGTCGGTGAACAGCGGCCAGCCGCCGTCGGCCTGCTGGATGCGGCGCAGATACTTGCCGATCTTCTGTTCGAGCTCGAGGTTCGGCGTCTCGCCGAGATAGTGGACGAGCAGCACGTATTCGGCGGGAATCGTCGAATCGGCTTCGAGTTCGTAGACCCAGTGGCCATCCGCGTTCTGCGCGGCCAGCAGCGCGTCGGTCGCACGCGCGACGGCCGTATCGACGCTGGCCGGCACGGCGCCGGCGGACAGGGTAGCCATTTCGGTGAGATCGTTCATCGGTCCCTCTTTTACTTACTGTGTCTGGAGCACGTCCGCGGCCAGCTGGCCGGAGCGGATCGCACCCTCGATCGTGGCGGGCAAGCCGGTGGCAATCCAGTCGCCCGCCAGCACAAGATTGGTCCAGCGCGTACGCACGGCCGGACGCTTCATTTCCTGCGACGGCACCGCCGCAAAGCCCGCGCGCGGCTCGACGACGAGCTGCCACGCGGGGATGGTTGCCGGGTTCGCGCCGGTCACGCGCGCGACGTCTTCCCAGATGCGCCGCGCGAGCGTGTCGCGCGGCGTGTCGAGCCAGCGGCCCGCGTCGCGGATCGTCGCCGCGAGCTGGCCGCCGCCGGTGCGCACCGTATCGACCACACCGTTGACCACCGACGTCTGCAGCGGGTTGCCGGCCGGCGCTTCAGCCGCGAAATACGCGGTCACGACCGCGCTGAACGTGTCGGGCGCGGTGAGTTCGGGCACGAGCGGCTGCGCGACCTCGGGCGGCACGGCCAGCACGACGGCGTCGCCCGGTGCGAGATCGATCCGCTCGCCGCCGACCGAAACCGCATCGACCGCGTTGCCGTGCGCGCCGAATTCGAACGCGTCGAGCCGCGAGTTCAGCCGGATCTGCGCGCCGCCGTGCTGCAGCATCCGCAGCGCCGGTTCGACGAATGCGCTGCCGAGGCCGTGTCGCGCGACGAGCGGACGGCAAGCAGGGCCGCCCGCGGAAAACGTGCTGCACAGCGCCGCGCGCGCGAGTTCGGCACTCGCGTGGCGCGGCTCGACGTTCAGCACACCGAGGAAATACGGCCGCAGCCAACGCTCCCACAACATGCCGTCGCATCGCATCGTCTGTGCGAGTGAGCGGCCCATCCGCGCGAACGCGAGCGGGGCGAGCGCGAGGTAGTCGAGCGGCGTCGTGTCCGGCGCGCGCGACGCGGCATCGAACAGCCACGACGGCCAGCGCCCGTTGCCGAAGCGCAGCGTCCAGCGCTGCTGCGACGCGACGTCGACGACCGGGAATTCAGGCAGCGCGGGCCCCGTGAGCTGGTCGGCCGCGCCGATCGCGCGCAGGTAGCGCTGCGTCGCGGGCTGTCCCGCGAACACCGTGTGCAGCCCGCTGTCGAGCGTCGTGTTCAGCGTCCCGTCGAACCACGAGCGGCAGCGGCCGCCCGCATGCGCGTGCGCGTCGTGCAGCACGATGCGCCGCCCGCGGCGTTGCAGCTCGACCGCGGCCGACAGGCCGGCAACGCCGGCGCCGATCACGTGGACGGTCCTGGGCATCGACTCGGTCGGCTCAGAACAGCGCGTAGCGCGCGGCGATCATCAGCATGCGCGCCTTCGGCTTGCGCAGCGGTGCGCGCGGGAAGGCAAAGCCGCGTGCGATCGCGGCTTCGAGAATGCAGCGATACGCGCCCGACATGATGCGCGGCGCCTTCACCTGCGCACGCGCGCAGGTGTCCATCACCGCGTCGGCCTGGCGGAAGTGCTCGAGCGCGCGCTCGACGAGCGTCGCGCACACGCGCGGCAGCGCCGGATCGCGCACGATCGTCGCCGGGTCGGTGATCGCGATGCCTTCGCGCGCAAGCAGCTCGCGCGGCAGGTAGCAACGGTTGATCGCCGCATCGTCGTCGATGTCGCGCAGGATGTTGGTCAGTTGCAGCGCGCGGCCGAGATGATGCGACAGCTTGATCCCTTCGGCTTCCGGCATCCCGAAAATCCTCACCGACAGTCGGCCGGCCGCACTCGCCACGCGATCGCAGAAGAGGTCGAGCGTCGGTTCGTCGGGCGCGCAGATGTCTTCGACCGCATCCATCGCCATCCCGTCGATCATCGCGTGGAAGTCGTCGCGCTGCAGGTTGAATGCGCGGATCTCGCGGTCGAGCGCGGCCAGGTGGCGCGGCGGGCGGCCGGCGAAGCATGCGTCGATGTCCGCGCGCCAGCGATCGAGGCCCGCGTGGCGCTCGGCGCGTGGCAGGTCGCTGTCGGCGATGTCGTCGACCGCGCGGCAAAACGCGTAGACCTGGAACATCGCATCGCGCTGCACGGCCGGCAGGATGCGCATCGCAAGATAGAAAGAACTGCCCGATGTGACGGCAGCGGCGTCGGTTTCTTGTTCGTCCACGACGGAATGGGAAACGGCCAAGACGAGCTCCACGGAGACACCCACGCGGGGCGATTGAAGAAGCCATGCCCGGCTGGGATGGTCAGGGTGTCAAATGCGTGCGAGATATGCGAACGATCGACACAGACAGGCACAAATTACCGGCCGGAAGCCGGAATTGGGCGAAAGTATAGCAATCTTTGAAGTTCGATGGCGGACACGCGCCACGTGCGGCGGCACGCCGGAAGCCGTTGGCCGGCAAGCGCGGCCGGCCCGGGCGGGCCCCGGCGCCGGCGGCGCGTCAGCCGTAGACGATGTCGCGTTGCAGGTCGAGCGCAATGAGCCCCATTTCGCGGGTGAGCTGCAGCATCGAGCGGCGTTCGAGGCGCGAGCCCATGAAGCTCGTCACGCGGCCGTCGGGCTCCGCGGTGAACTGGAATGTCGCGCCGCCCGTGCCGAACCACGCGCCCGGCACGTCGGGCGATTCCTGCCAGTCGATCTGCGCGAACACGCGTGCGATGCCCGCACGCACCAGGTCGCCCGGGCCGATCGGCGGCGCGATGTCGCCGAGGTCGTCGAGCGAATAGGGGCCAGGCTTGTCCGGCCTCCGGTAGAAGAGATAGTCGACGTTCATGGGGCGCAATCGCAGGCAAAGCAACAAATTAGCGTGCTTCGCGATAAATTCAAATCAGATACGAACGAAATGTGGCCTGTACGAGACAAGAGGGACGGATCGAATCCGGCCCGTCAGGGCGCACACGGGTTCGTCTAAGATGACACCTTTCTCAAGATCTGAAGACCCGGACACCATGGAGACGAACGCAAGCGCCACCCCGCAGTCCGATCATCCCGTTTTCGTGCTCGTGCATGGCGCCTGGCACGGCGCGTGGTGCTACGCGCACGTCGCGACCGCGCTGGCCGCGCGCGGCCACCTGTCGATCGCGCGTGACCTGCCCGCGCACGGCATCAACGCCCGTTTTCCCGCTTCCTACTTCGCACGCCCGCTCGACAAGGACGCGTTCGGCGCCGAGCCGTCGCCGGTCGCCAACACGACGCTCGATGATTACGCCACGCAGGTGATGCAGGCGGTCGACGACGCGTACGCACTCGGCCGCGGCAAGGTCGTGCTCGTCGGGCACAGCATGGGCGGCCTCGCGATCACGGCGGCCGCCGAACGCGCGCCGGACAAGATCGCGAAGATCGTCTATCTCGCGGCCTTCATGCCCGCGTCGGGCGTGCCGGGCCTCGACTACGTGCGCGCACCTGAAAACAAGGGGGAAATGCTCGGCCCGCTGATGCTGGCGAGCCCGCGCGTCGCCGGTGCGCTGCGCATCGATCCGCGCAGCGGCGACGCCGCCTATCGCGAGCTCGCGAAGCGCGCGCTGTACGACGACGTGCCGCAGGCCGACTTCGAGGCCGTCGCGAACCTGATGAGCTGCGACGTGCCGGCCGCGCCGTTCGCGACCGCGATCCCGACGACGGCCGCACGCTGGGGCGCGATCGACCGTCACTACATCAAGTGCCTGCAGGATCGCGTGATCCTGCCCGCGCTGCAACAGCGCTTCATCGACGAAGCCGACGCGTTCGCGCCCGGCAACCCGACCCACGTGCACCAGCTCGACAGCAGCCATTCGCCGTTCATGTCGCAGCCGGCCGTGCTCGCCGGCGTCCTGGCCGACATCGCGAAAAGCTGAGCGCGGCACGCGCCCGGCGCATCCGCTCCGCGCACGGCGGGGCGGATGCGCTACCTATGCATACGCGACCGACCGGTCGCGCCCGAGCCGCTTCGCGCGATAGAGCGCGGCGTCGGCCTCGTTGACGAGCACGTCGCTGGTCGGCGCGCCCGCCTTCGCACACGCGCCGCCGACGCTCGCCGTCACCGGCACGCTGACCCCCTCGGCATCGACCGGCACGCTGCCGATCGCATCGCGCACCTTGTCGGCCACGAGCATCGCCTCGTCGAGATTCGTGCATGGCAGCAGCAACGCGAATTCCTCGCCGCCGAAGCGGCCGAACGTATCCTGCGCGCGCACGATCGACGCTACGCGACGCGCCGTCTCGCGCAGCACGGCATCGCCGGCCGCATGCCCGAAGCGGTCGTTGATCGTCTTGAAGTGGTCGAGGTCGAACAGCAGCACCGACATGTCGCCGCCATAGCGCTGCCAGCGCGCGAATTCGTCGCTGAGCCGCGCCTCGAAGAAGCGCCGGTTCGCGATGCCGGTCAGGCCGTCGCGATTCGCGTGCTCGCGCAGCTTCGCGACCGCTTCCTCGCGCTCGCGCTGCATCACGCTCACATGCGTGACGTCCGAGATCGTCACGCACACGGCTTCGACGTCGCGGCCGCGCGTGAGCGGCATGAACGTGCAGTCCTGCTGCATGTAGTCGACGCCCCCCGTGATCGGCCGGTCGTGCTCGAAGCGGAACAGGTAGGGCCGCTGCTCCCACGAGCTGAACGCGAAGCTGCCGAGCTGGAACACGCTCTCGAGCTTGCGCGACAGCCACGCGCGCGGCAGGTCGGGAAAACAGTCGAACAGGTTGCGGCCGATCACGTCCGCGGCCGGGATGCCGCTGTGGTCCTGCATGAAGCGATTCCACATCAGCACGTTCATCGCGCGGTCGAGCACGAACAGGCCGAAGCCCACCCGCTCGATCACGAGGTCGCTCAGCGACGAGGTGGCGGCCGTCATAGCGCGGACAGCAACGCGTCGAGCGCGTCGCCCATCAGCCGGATCGAATCCTCGGCCATCAGCATCACGAAGTGGGCCCGGAACGCGTGGTCCTCGAGCCCGAAGTTCACTTCCAGCAGCAATGCCACGCTCCATGCCAGCTCGGTCGGCTGGAATACGTCGTCGAACGACACGTTCGCGCCGAGCAGCCCCGGCGGAAAGAACACGGGCTTGCGGCCGAGCTCGTCGAGGATCGACGCGACGCACGCACCCATCAGCACGTTCGCGACGTCGAACACGACTTCGTCGGGTGTCGCCATCCCGCCGTACACGCCATCGCCGAACGTGCGGTCGACGACCGACATGAGCCGCGCGATGCTCGCGGTGCGGCACAACACGATCGCCTCGCCCTTGATGTCGGAACGAAAACCCTGGCGCACGGCGGTCACGTTGTCGTGAATGCCCGTCATCTCGCGCAGCGCGTCGCCCGCGTCGGTCGCTTTCACGACCCGCACGCGCGGCACCGACAGCTCGATGAAGTGCCCGAGCAACAACGCGAGCCGCGCGGCGGCGCGGCCCATTGCGAGGTTGGCGATCTCCTGCAACGCGTCGCGTTGCTCCGCCGTGAACACCGAGTCAGGCATACAACCCATACTCCTTGAGAATGGGCAGCAATGCCTCCGACGTCACGGGCTTGGCTACGAATGCGATCGCGCCCAATTCGCGCACGCGTGCTTGCGCCTGCGGCTGAATATCGGCGGATACCACGATCACGAACGTGTTCAGATCTTCGTGGCGCAGTGTCTCCAGGACCTGATATCCGCTCATGTCGGGCATCGTCAGGTCCAGAAACATTACGGAAGCTTTGCCGTCACGATAGAGCGCCAAGGCCTCTCGACCATTCGCGGCATACGCGACTTCGACGTCCCAGCCTCCCGGCAGCGCCTTTGTCAGAAGTTTGCGAGCGAGCAGCGAATCGTCGGCAATTACAATCGGCAAAGGCATGGGGCGATGCGGTATACGGAATGGTCTCTCTCGCGTTAACGACCGCGCGGCGCACTTCTTTAGGCGCCATGCGTTCGGGTGTGCGGGCAACCGTCTGGCGGCCGCGCGCGGGCGCCGCGACGCGGAGTGCGCGCGACGCACCGCGCGGCGAACACCGGCGGGCGCATATATCTGTCATAGGGAAAGCAAGGCGCGATTCTCTGAGTAAACCGGAGGCGATGCAACTCGCCATTTTCAGCATTTCGAACAGAATTGATCCGAACACGCGCGATTCCGAAAACAGCCCAGACCATTTTCGAGATAAGCACGCAAAATTTTTCCTTGTGTACGTTTGCGCTGCCGGATTCGTCGCGTTTTCAATCTGACAATTTCCCCCTGTCGAAATCGACAGGATGGCTGGCGTCCGGGGCCGTGCGGCGGGCCGTCACAACTCGTTTATGATGGCAGGCACCTCCGCCTCACCCGCTTCCTCGATGATGTCCGACCGGCCCGCCGATTCCCACGCTCCCGCCTCCCCACCCGCCGACGACTGGCAGGACGACGGCAACTATGCGTCCGGTGCGCCCGAGCACGATTTCGCGGTGCGTCGCATGACGCTGATCGTGCTGCTCGTCGCGGCGATCGTGCTGCCGTGCATCTACGTCGTGGTGATGGCGTACAACGACCTGAAGACGCGCGAGGCCGCCGCGAGCGACGTGACGATGCGCACGGTGCGGGTGGCCGAGGAGCACGCGCTCAAGGTGTTCGACCTGAGCGAGACGCTCGATGCGCGCATCGTCGATCTCGTGCAGGACATGGACGACGCGACCGTGCGCAACCGGGAGTCCGACATCCACGAAGCGCTGAACACGATCGGCGGCGGCTATCCGCAGGTGGCCGCCGTGTCGATCTTCGGCGCGAGCGGGATGCTGCTCGCGAACAGCCTCTACTATCCGGCGCCCTACGCGTCGATCGCGAACCGCGACGACTTCGCCGGCATCCGCGACGGCAAGGTCATCGAACACATCTCGCGGCTGATGATGGGGCCGCTCAAGCTCGAGAACATTCCCGTGTTCAACACGGGCGTCGCGCGGCGCCATAGCGACGGTTCGTTCGCCGGGATGGTGTCGATCGCGCTGAAGTCGTCGTATTTCAACGCGTTCTACCGCGACCTGCTCGGCGGAGCGAGCACGCCGATGACGATGGCGCTCGCGCGCTCGGACGGCGCGGTGATCGCGTCGTATCCGCCGCCGCCGGCACTCGCGCACACCGATCGCGCCGTCACGTTCGGCGACGCGCGCAACGATCCGCGCGCCGGCGTCGTGCGCGTGCGCCACGACGGCGCGAGCAGCGAGATCGTCGCGTATCGCCAGGTCGGCAGCTATCCCGTCTACGTGACGTGCTCGTACCGCACGTCGGCGATCTGGCATGAATGGTACGAACACCTGAGCGTGCTGTTCATCTCGATGTTCGCGCCGTCGATTGCGCTGTGGTCCGTGATCTGGCTGTCGCTCAAGCGGCTGAAGGCGGAAGAGGAGGCGTGGGACCGCTGGCAGGCCGAAGCGTCGATGCGGCGCTCGATCGAATCGGCATACCGGCAGTCGCGCAAGATGCAGGCGCTCGGCAATCTCGTCGGCAGCGTCGCGCACGACTTCAACAACCTGCTGATGATCATCTCGAGCAACGTGCAGATCGCGCGTCGGCGCGGGGTCCAGCATCTCGACAAGGAACTCGGCGCGATCGAACGCGCGCTGAAGAACGGGCAGTCGCTCACGCGCCAGCTCCTCGGTGTCGCGCGCAAGCAGCCGCTGCACAACGAGACGATCGACGTCGGGCAATGGGTCGGCACGTGCCGCGAACTGCTGAAGACATCGCTCGGTTCGAAATCGTCGCTGGTCGTCGCGATCGAGCCGGGTGTCTGGCCGATCCGCGTCGACGTCGCGGAGCTCGAGCTCGCGGTGATCAATCTCGCGGTCAACGCGCGCGACGCGATGACGACCGGCGGCCGCTTCACCGTCGGCGCGCGCAACGTGACGCTACGTCGCGAGGACGGTTTTCCGCTCACCGGCGATTTCGTGCAGATCTCGCTCGACGATACGGGTTCGGGCATGGCGCCCGACGTGCTCGCGCGCGCGTTCGAGCCGCTGTTCACGACGAAGGCGCAGGGGATGGGGACGGGGCTCGGCCTGCCGCAGGTGTTCGCGTTCTGCGAACGCTCGGGCGGCCTCGCGACGATCGACAGCGCGGTCGGCGCTGGCACGTCGGTGCGCCTCTATCTGCCGCGCGCACGCGTCGAGGATGTCGTCGCGCGGCCGCCGGCGGTCGTGCACGATGCAGGGGCGGGGACGCTCGCCGGGCTGCACGTGCTGCTCGTCGAGGACAACGGCGAAGTCGCGGCCGGCACCGAAGCGCTGCTGTCGCTGCTCGGGCACCGCGTGACCTACGCGCCCACCGCCGACGACGCGTTGCGCCTGATCGAAGGCGCGGCCGCGAACGACGCGTTCGATCTCGTGATTTCGGATATCCACATGCCGGGCCGCCTGAACGGCATCGACCTCGCCGAAGCGGTCGAACAACGGCCGGAGAAACTGCCCGTGATACTCGTCACGGGTTACGCGGAGGAGCTCGACCGCACGCGCACCGTCAACGTCCGCGTGCTGTCGAAGCCGTTCGACATCGCGCTGCTCGACGAGATCCTGCTGGGCATCCGTGAAGCGCGCGATGCACGACACGCGCGGCACGCCGGCACGTGACCCGCTGCGTGCGGGCCCGCGCCGGTGCCGGCGGCGTGATCGGGCGTGGCGCTCAGGCCGACTTCAGCAAGCGCACCCAGCCCGTGTAGCGATCGACGAAGCCCTGCAGGAACTTGCGGGTGTCTTCGCTGACGATCTGGCCCTGGTCGTCGATGCGCGCCGGATCGTGCTTGATGAACATCTCGGGCTGCCCGAGCGTCTTCACGTCGAGATACGCGAGCACGTTGCGCAGGTGCTGCTGTGCGAGCGCGGTGCCCGTCGCACCCGGCGACGTGCCGAGCACGGCACCCGGCTTGCCCGACCACGAGTTGGAACCCCATGGGCGCGAGCCCCAGTCCAGCGCATTCTTCAGCACGCCCGGAATCGAGCGGTTGTACTCGGGCGTGAAGAACAACAGCGCGTCGGCGGCCTCGATCGACTGCTTGAAGCGCTTCGCGACTTCCGGGAAATCCGCGTCGTAGTCCTGGCTGTACAGCGGCAGCTCGCCGATCTCGACGAACTCGAACGAGAAATCGGCGGGGGCGAGCGAGATCACGGCGTGTGCGAGCGCGCGGTTCGACGAAGCGCGACGCAGGCTGCCGACGACCACAGCGATGCGATAGGACATGACATTCTCCTTCCGGTGAGTGAGGAATCGGATCGATTACTTCCGAACGGGCGACAAAGGTCTGTTTATAGGCAAGCCAGCCCGCGAACCGCCCCACGGGGCCGTCCGGCCGACTTTCCACAAGGTTTTCCACAGAAATTGTGGATAACTCGGCCGTTATGCTCTGACATTACAGATTGCCTACCGCGAGTCGTTGCCGACACGCGACACAGGGTTCGGCAAGCATAGCGCAGCGCGCCGGCCGGTTTCGTGAATTCGTGACGGAACATGCATTGCAGGCCGGCACCGCGCCCAGTAAGCTGCTCGCACAGCGATGCGCCTGCCCTGTGGCGCACGCGCGATCGCTTCGAGACTTGCAACCCATTCATGCCGTCCGCCTACGACGATCCCGTTTATCTCGCGCAACTGCGGCGCGACCTGCTGCGCTTCGCGCGGCTCCAGCTCCGTGATGCCGATGCGGCCGAAGACGCCGTGCAGGAAGCACTCGCCGCCGCGTGGTCGCATGCGGGCGATTTCGCCGGGCTGTCGGCGCACAAGACCTGGGTGTTCGGCATCCTGCGCAACAAGCTGATCGACGTGCTGCGCGCGCGGCAGCGGACGGTGAGCCTGTCCGCGCTCGATGCCGAGCTCGACGGCGAATCGGTGCTCGATCGCGAGCTGTTCAAGGAAAACGGGCACTGGGCCGCGCATGCGAAACCGCGACCGTGGCCACGCCCCGAAACGCTGTTGCAGCAGCAGCAGTTCTGGACGCTGTTCGAGGCCTGCCTCGATCACCTGCCGGAGCAGATCGGGCGCGTGTTCATGATGCGCGAATTCCTCGACTTCGAAATGACGGACATCTGCAGCGAATTGACGCTGACGACGAATCATTGCAGCGTGCTGCTTTACCGGGCGCGCACGCGCCTGCGAACCTGCCTGAGCGAACAAGGATTGACGACCGAAGATGCTGCCGGGGAAATGTACTGACGTGACGCGACTGCTGTCGGATGCACTCGACCGGCATCTGACCCTGCATGAGCGCCTGCAGGTGCGCGTACACCTGCCGACCTGCAGTGGCTGCAGAGCCTATCGCGGGCAGATCGCGCTGCTTCGGACGGCCGCGAAAGCGGCGGCGGGGCGGGGGCCTGCCCCGGATGATGACGGTGCGTCGTCCGGGGAGGGCTAGGCCCGGATCGCTTGACGGCGATCTTCAGGGCCGGGGTCGCATGCTGCCCGGTGATCGAGCTGGCTTCAATTGCCGATGCTCGTGCTAGTGCTTGTGCTGGGCTGATGCAATCAAAAAAAAATACGGCGGGCAAGAATTATTCGAACAGCGCCTGCACCGATTCGGGCGGCCGGCCGATGGCGGCCTTGCCGCGGTAAACGACGATGGGGCGCTGCAGCAGAATCGGATGAGCGGCGATCGCCGCGTAGGCTTCCGCATCGGTCAGGTCGGCGCGGGCCAGGTTCAATTCCTTGTACGACTCCTCGCCGTCGCGCAGCATGTCGCGAACCGGGCGGCCAAGCTGCCGATGCAGCGCTTCCAGTTCCTCGACCGTCGGCGGTGTCTTCAGGTACTCGACGACATTCAACGGCGCACCGGTGGTATTCAGCGACTCGACCAACGCAAGCGTCTCGCGCGACTTCGAGCATCGGGGGTTGTGGTAGATCGTGATCATCATTCAGGCCTGGAGGGTAGAGCCCTGTATTGTAGCCAGTCTGTATTGGGGGCTTGGTGGGGCAGGCGACGAGTAATCGGGAGATCGGGCGCGGATTCGCTGCTTCGTAGAGGCCGACGGATGATGCGGCTCGATGGATCGCGAAAGGGGAGTGCTGGTCGGGATGCGCTTCAATGAAATGGTGGGTTTATGCGCATAAAGGCGCGCGAGGCTCTATCGCGGGATGGTGATCAAAGGTTCGCGCGCCTGACCAATACGATGGGGTTCGGTCTGCAAAGGGTGTGGCCGGTGGCGCCGCAGGCCGGTTGGTTTATGCGCATAAAGCCGGCGACTGCCGGGCGCGGGAACCTCGCGATTCGCGGCGCGGTGAATGCAGACGCTTCGGCGCGTGGGTGTGATGCCTGAGTGGGTGTGATGCCTGCTTCGGTGGGATTGCCGCGTCGGTATGCTGCCTCGCAAGTAGGCCGCCCGGCACTGGATTCCGGCGCGGCCGGGAGGTGACCTTCGTTACTCGCCGTCTATCGCTCGCAGTTTATGCGCATAAACGTAGCGCCTGGATAGCGCGTTGGGGCGACGTCCGCGGGTCAAGTGAGATACCTCGATGCTGCATACCCAACCAGGGTGGATCACTCACAACCTACGATCAGAAGCACCTGCCCTCCCGGCACGATCGCGCGCCACGCTTTCCGTGGAGAGTTTATGCGCACAAACTCCACTGCTCTCAGCCGGGGCTACCCCATCGAACGATCGGGCAGTGCACGCTGCCCGCTCGTCAGCTCGCTACTCACACCGACGACGCCACATGCAACGCGACCGAGTCGCTCACAGACCTCGCAGGCATCCGCCACACCATCCGATCAAGTCATCTGCCATCGTCGCTTCGTTTATGCGCATAAACCGATCGTCCAAATGGCCAATGCGTAGTTGTCTAACGACAATTTCATTGAAATCCAAATATCGTCCTGTAGAATTCCAACGACCAAAATAGGAGTGAAAATTGGCCGCGGAAATCATTGCAGTCACTCAACAAAAAGGTGGCGTCGGCAAAAGCACGATTGCCATGCACCTCGGTGCCGCGTTCCATGAAAAAGGGAAGCGCGTCCTCGTCATCGACGCAGACCGTCAAAACACACTGGTTCACTGGTCGAGCGCATCCGGCGACAGCGACACCGGCATTCCGTTTCCGGTCGTCAACCTGGCCGAAGCCGATGGCCAGATCCATCGCGAGATCAAGAAGTTCATCAACGACTACGACATCATCGTCGTGGACTGCCCGCCGTCGATCACCGAAAAGGTATCGGGCGTCGTCCTGTTGGCCGCATCGATTGCCGTGATCCCGACGTCGTCGTCGCCGGCCGATTACTGGTCGAGCGTCGGGCTGGTCAAACTGATCCAGCAGGCGCAGGTCATGAACGAAGACCTCCGCGCCGTCTTCCTGCTGAACAAGACCGAAGAGAAGCGCATGCTGACCCGCGAGCTCAAGCGTGCGCTCGAGGAACTCGGCTTCCCGTTGCTGAAAACGCAGATCCCGACCCGGGAGGCGTACAAGCAGGCGATGGCGCTCGGTCAGACCGTACTGCAGATGAACGATCGTGGCGGCAAGTTGGCCGCCGCAGAAATTCGCGCATGCGCCGACGAAATCGTCGCCATGCTGCCCTGACTTTATGCGCACAAAGGAGTCACATGAAACCCTCCCAATTTGCCAAAGGATTCCAAGCGCGCCCGGATATCACGACGAGCGAGAAGCGCACGGCGCTTGATCGACTCAATGCGATCGACGGCATCGTCAAGTCCGAGACACCTACGCCGGCACCGACCAAATCCGCGAAGAAAGACATCGCGCCGTTGCCCGCTCCCGAACTCACGCTCGATCCGTCGATCGATGAATCGGCGCAATATCGCGCGTGGCGTCTCGAGAACCGCTATGCGCCGGGGCAGGTGATCGAGCTGCCGCTGAAGGCGATCAAGCATAGCCCGTTCAATCCGCGGCACTTCTATCTGAAGTCGTCGATTGCCGAACTCGCCGTCAACCTCGCCAAGCAAGGGCAGCAGCAGGCGATCCACGTGATTCCGGACTACGAGAACCCGGGCACGTATTTCGTCAGCGACGGCGGCCGCCGCGTGCGGGCACTGAAGGAAGCGAACAAGGAATCGGTCAAGGCGATCGTGATCGACGTGCCGATCGGCATCCAGAGCTACAAGCTCGGCTACGATCTCAACGTCCAGCGCGATTCACAAACGGTGTTCGACAACGCCGTCGTGTGGCGCCGCTTCCTCGACGACAAGCATTTCCAGAGCCAGAAGGAGCTCTCCGAGCACCTCGGCCTCGACGAATCGACGGTGGCCGTCGCGCTGTCGATCGGCAAGCTGCCGGAAGCGATCATGCAGGAAATGGTCGCGCGCCCTGATCGCTTCGGTTCGAACATGGCGTATCAGGTCGGCCGCTATCACAACGCGCGCGGCACCGAGGCGACGCTACGGCTGATCAACAAGATCGTGTCCGACGATCTCAGCACGCGCCAGGTGTCGGACATCGTCAAGGGCCGCGTCGCGGCGCAGGAAACGCCGAAGGCCGCAGGGCGTCAGCGCTATGCGCAGCGTCTCGAGATCAAGCTCGGCGGCAAGTCGGTCGGCGACCTGAGATCGTATGGTGAAGATCGCATCGAATTGCGCCTGCGCGGTCTCCCGAAGGACAAGCGCGACGCGATCCTCGAACAGCTCGAGCGGATGCTGTTGTCGGAGTGATGGAAACGGCCGGCAGGGCCTGGTGAAGACGCCGGGCCCGCCAATCGAGGGCGGGGCCGGCGGCGGCCCGTCAGCGGGCCTGAGCGGGCCTCAGGCAGCCCGCGACTGATTCAGCGTGAACGACAGCAGGTCGCCATCCGTCGGCTCGCCCCAGGTCCTCTGGGCCAGCCAGTCGAAAAAGGCCGTCTCGGCCAGCTTGGAATCGAGGCCGCGCTTGCGCCAGTCATCGCGCAGATGCGTGCCCATCGTCGGCAGCGCTTCCGATTCGAACGACTCGCGAGCCACTTCGCGCTCCGCGTCGCCCTGCTCTTCGTACAGCACCTTCGCTTCCTTGCGGCGGAACGCCGCGAACTCGCTCAGCAGACGTGCCTTCAGATCGTCCGGCTGGGCTGCTGCAACCTTCGGGGACGGCGTGCCGGCAGGCAGCGCGTCGACCGACTCGACCGGCGGCGCATAACCCTTCTTCAGCGCATCCTTGAACAACGCCGGCGCGCTGCGCACCGGCGGCAGCGTAGTGCTGCGCATCCGCTGCTCGGTCATCTGCAGTGCGGCACGAATGCGATTCTCCTCGCTGTCCGCATAGAGCGTCTGCGCTTCCTTCAACGGGATCCCGAGCTTCACCATCCGGTCGACCAGCGTGCTGTCGAACACGTTCGGGTGTTCGTCGAGCGCGAGCATCGGCTGCTTGCGTTCGGTCACGCGGAACTGGATCTCCGCGACCCGGCGCCCTTCACGATGCTCGATCAGCTCGACGAAGATGTTGGTGACCGCGTTGACTTCCGCGATCGCGGGACGCAGATAGTCGCGCTTGAAGTACTTGTACTCACGCTTCGCCTCGTCGCCGGCTTCCGTGTCGGGCGTGCCCGACAGGATCGGCCGCCACCATTCCCACGGCTCGCGCATCGTCAGGTGGCTCGGGTTCGTCAGGTAGCGCACGCAGATTTCGTACAGCGCGAGACCGGCGCTGCTGCGCAGCTGGCTCTGGAACTGCAGGCTCAGGCGCGCATACTGGACCGGGTCGAGCAGCTTCTTCTTGATCTTCGGCGCGAACGAGAATTCGACCCACACGCGGCGGGTCGCCGGATCCTCGAGAATTTCCGCGTCGGCGATCAGCGTCGAGATCCCCCACTTGCGGCCCGGCTTCTGGCTCGACGTCCCCGTGCTCCATTCGACCTGCACCGACACCATGCGGCGCAGGTGCTCCTTCACCAGCGCGGTGTCGTTCGAATCGAAAGCGGAGTTGGCGACGATGTCCGACAGCAGCGCGCGATACGTATCGCCCGAGTCGTCGGCCTGCTGCGCCACGGCCAGCAGGACATTGAACAGCTTGCGAGTGAGGAGCGTGATCTTGCCGCTCTTCGGCTGAATTGCGATCGCCTCGACGGCCTTCCGCAATTCGGCTGAACTGGCACTCACCACATCCACATCGGTTTTCTTGGCGCGCTTCGTCGTGGCCATACGTCGGGTCGGAGGAGAAGTTTTCCGGAAGGATAGCGCCTGCGGTGAAGTGCGTCCAGAACGACATGCTCACCATAGCGGGTGAAGTGCGCGTGCAAAACGGCACTCACCCCAGGCGCTCCCGAAAACCCTCACCGCTCCGGATTTGCAGCGTTCCGGACTCGTCCAGACGTGCTGCGGGATGCGCCGATTCACAGAATTTCCCCTGTGCACGATACGTGCGAAAAGGGCTCCCGTATCGGCTCACCTTTCGATTTGTCGTAATTTTACGACTGCGCTGCCGTGCGTTCGGCACAGGGTTGCGATCCCACGTCGATGCGCGTCCCGATCACCCTCCATCGGCCTGTATGCATGTACAGGCGTGACTTGCCGGGAAATCGGAATCGGATCCGACATCCCGAAAGACGCCTGCGAAACCGGGCCGCGCGACCCGATCAGGCGTGCTTTGCCGGCCCGGGCGCGCATTGTACAGCGCACAAACCGTATCGGGTCCCGAAAATACTCACCTCGAGCACAGTGACTTCATTCGTCCGGATATCGGCGAATGCCCGACACGCAGGGGATTCGCCACCAAGGCCTCCCGAAAACGCTCACCTTACCTAAAAATCGCTGTGCCGCCACAGGCAGGGAAACGACTCCCGAAAAACCTCACCGTAACCGCCTCGGTATCAAAAATCCCAATGCCTTCCGATACTTATGCACAGAAAGCATTTGGCTGTGCGCCGCCGACATCCCCCGAAAAGCCTCACCTTTCGACGGAAATCCTTCATACGACAACCTCATGTCAGGCCCCGAAAAATCTCACCTGTGCCAAAAAGTGGCACAGCAAAAACGAGATTTCTTCCAGTCCTGGCGGGCTTTTCGACGAATTCAGCCGCTCACTGGTCCCGTAAAGCCTCACCTTTGACCATTTTTCGGGCAAATTCCATTCCCGAAAAGTCTCACCTGTGGCCGCAATCACAGCCTGTGACCGAGGCCCCGAAAAACCTCACCTTAAGCGGATACGGGCAGGAAAACCCGGATTTCCCTCCCGAAAAGCCTCACCTTTAGGGCTTCACAGGTCCCCAAGAGCGCTTTTGCTGTGCAAAATGGCGTTCGTTTCCCGGAAATCCTCACACCAAACGCCCGTGGAGTCCCGTGAAACCTCACCTTTCGGAAAAACTGCCTAAAAGATGGGCAGAATCGGGGCGCGAAGAAGGTCCCGCAAATTCTCACCTATGTCTGCACAGGCAGAAAACCGTGCAGTCAGGCACTGCGCGGGTTCTGTGGCTGTGAGGCCCCGAAAAGCCTCACCTTTGGTAAATCTCGTGTTTCACTGTGATCCCGAATCCGCTCACGACCTTTCCCGCAACGGCTCACGCAGCTCCCTGAACCCCATCACGTCAGCTCCCGCAGAAGATCACCTTGGCTCCCGTAAAACTTCACCTTGTCGGCCGGAAAGCCTTGCAGCATAAGGCTGTGCCGTGGCGTTAACGTTTTTAACTAAGGGTTCAAGGGTGTTTACTTCTAATACTCTCAAGACATCGGCTGACGAGTTTTCCACAGACACCCCAACCCCTGAACACCGACAGGCAATCGGATCCGCTGTCATGTGAAACAAATGCCGAAATTCGAGGTCTGCAGGAAAATGCTTGCACGACAAGGACTTGGCTAACTTTCTTCGCTTTGTTTCACGGAATCCTGGACCACAGTCGACCGGATTGGCTCACAGACCCGATTTCTGTGCAAAGCGACGTAAATTCACAACGGCAAGCCGAAACAAGTATCGATAAATACGTATTTCGTTATGATTGCCACATTTCAATGTCTGTGAGCACAGCGATGACCCTGGACGAAATACGTCAAGCCATTCGGGACGAACTGGAATCGCTGCGGGCGAACGGTGCACGACGGCAGGAACTGTCGCTGCACGCCTGCAAGCGGTTGTTTTTCGATCTCGGCATCCGGCCGTCGGCTGCCAATGTCCGCGATCTCACCCAGACCGGCAGCGCCAGCGATATCCCGAAAGACATCGACCATTTCTGGGAGCGCATCCGTTCCGCCTCCAAAATCAGGCTCGACGGTGCCGCAATTCCCAAAGCCGTCGAGGAAAAGGCAGGTGCGTTGCTCGGCGCACTCTATGAAGAAGCGTTGAAAGCCGCGCGCGACAGTCTCGATGCAGATCGCGAGCAGGTTCGTGCCGGCATTGCCGACGCCGAACAGCGGTTGCGCGACGCAACCGTCCGCCAGGAGACGCTCGAAGGCGCGCTCGCACGTAGCGAAGCGAAAAACGAGCAGTTGCAGACTCGCGTGACCGAACTCGAGGTCCAGCTCGCGTCGCAAACGACGCACGGTTCGGCCAGTGAAGCGACGTTGCTCACCACAGTCGCTCGACTCGAGAAGGAACTGGCGGCGGCCGCCGGCCGCGTCGAAGCCGAGCAGACACAAAATGCGGCGCTGCGCGATCGCATCGATGCGCTGCAGGCCGAACTGCAGCAGCGCACCGAGCACTACGCGCAGCAAATCAAGGACGCGGTGGCAGAAGCCGAACGCCGCGTGAAGCCGATGCTGGTCGAGCTGGATTCGTTGCGCAGCATGGCGTCGACCTACCAGAGCGGTTTGCGCGACGTTCAACGCAAGGAATTCGATTTCCTGCAGCAACTGAGTTCGGCCAAGGCACGTGCCGACCGGCTCGAAGAACAGTTGCGCAGCCAGGGTGATGAACTGGAACGTGCGACGCGCGATGTGAGTTCGTTGCGCGCGAGCCGCGGCATGAATCCGGAAATCGCCGCGTTGATCCGCCGCCTGGCCGATGCCGGGCAACTGGATGCGGAGGCGTTTGCCGTGATCGGCACCTCGCTGGATCAGGAGATTCCGGTGCCGGCCCATTGTCCGCATTGCGACGGTGAGCCGGAGCTGTCACACAGCGAAGAAGGTTTCGAAGTGGCCTGCCCCGAGTGTGAGCACGCTTCGGGCGCATGGCCGTCCCGATTCGAAGCGGCCGCGCGATTCGCGCACACGTGACGCCAGCATAGGCCGCGCCGCACAGGTGAGGCGATCCGGGGAGCTTGAGGTGAGGTTTTTCGGGAGCTGTGAAACGGTGAGGCTACGCCACACAAGGCTGCTCACGGATCGCTTCGCGTGAGCAGCCAATTCGTGATCAGTGAGTTTCGTCGTGGTCGGACGCGTCACCGTTGCTGTCGGCCAGACCGTCACGCCAGTTCTTCCATGCACGATGCAGGCGGTTCGACGAGATCGGCCGCATGAAGCCCAGCCATTTGCCGACCCGTTCGGGCGGCACGTCGTGTTCGAACAGTTCAGCCGCATAGGTATTGCGCAGCGTTTGCGGGCTCGCGCGCGCGGTGCGCGACGACGTGAGCCCGGCGGATTCGACGATCGCGTCGATCGCGCGCAGCATCGTCGCCTTGTGCATCGGCCGCCCGGCATGGGATGCCGGGAACACGAGCTCCCCCGGAATGTCCTGGCGCTTGCGCTCGGTGAGCCAGGCTTCCAGCAGCGCGATCGCGAACGATGCCAGGTGGGTTTCGCGTGCGAAATCCGGATGCGTCGACTCGATTCGCAGTGACGTTCCACTTGTATTGATGCAACTAATCGTAAGCGCACGCGCTTCGCCGGTTTTGATGCCGGCACCGAGAAAGGCGGCAACGAGTGCGCGGTCGCGCCGCTCTTTCCAGTATGCGGAACCGGATACGCCGATCGGCGAGAACAGGTACGCGAGCAACGTCGCGCGCTCGGCCGGCGTGAGGAAACCGGTCGGTTCGTTGTCGCGCGCCTTGCGCCAGCTCGCTTCGCCATCCTGAGCAATGAACCGGGCCGGGTTGGTCGACGCGTATTCGGTGCGCCGGATGTGGTCGAGCACGCGCTCGATCAGCCGCAAATAGCGCATTCGCTGGGTTTTCCGGATCGGCAGTTCGCCGACGAAATTCGCGATGGTTGCGGTATCGACCGTTGCCAGATTCTTCTGGTGCGCGCGCATCCATGTGAGAAACGCGCCCCATTGTGCGCGATAGACGTCGGCTGATGAGCGGCGATAGTCCTGCATCGCGAGCCAGGCATCGAATGCGGCTTCTGGCGAGACGATCCAGTCGGATGCGCCGCGGTCGAACAGATCTGTTTCTTCCGGGCGTGCCGGGGTGTCGGAAGAGGCGGGAAGAGACATGTGATTTATTCCGTTAGTTGCGTGTATGGTAGCCCTTTCCGCAACGTCTCGGGCAGCAAGAGGCAGGACAAGGTCGCCATACGCGGCGGCCCGGGCTGGAACTCAGTCGCCCCATGCCTTGGCCGGGCGATGAACGCGCGCGGGCGGCGCCGTGTCGTTCGACGCGGTTGACGCTGCTTCATAGGCGAGAACCGCGAACGAAAATACGGCGGGCAGCGCATTCGAGCGCCCGAAGTCGATCGGATCGTCCGTTTCGGGAAACGTCATGTCCAACTGTCGCTCGAACAATTGACGCATGCCGGCCTCGTGCCGGCTGGCAAAGCCGAGATCGGCAAGCGCCTCGGCCTCGATGGCGTGCAGCAGCCGCCACGTCAGCGGGACGCGCTGGTGGATGTAGCGCCCGGCGATATGCCGGACGATCAGCTCGAGGTCGTGCGCGGCAGCCTTGAAGCTGAGCGCGGCCAAATCTTGTTCTTCTGTCATTGCAGGCTCCTGTCGACCGGGCCGGCGCCTCGGTGCGCCGACTCCGGCCCATGCATGGCGGAATGTCCGTATACTGTACAAACATACAGTACTTTCCGCAACTGGCCTGAAACAGACCCTTTGGCCGTTTGGCCAGCTATTCGCGCCGTCAGCGATGGATCACGATCAGCAATGCCCGCGCTTCGGTCTTGCCGGGATTGCGGATTGCGTGCGGCTCATCGGCCGGGTAGCGCGCGGTGTCGCCCACCTTCAGGCGCCGGCTGGCTGCCGCGGCTTCGATTTCCATCGCGCCCTGCAGCACGGTGAGGTGCTCGCGCGTGCCGGGTTCATGGGCGTTCGATATCAGTGCACCGCCGCCCGGCAGCGTCAGCTCGTACCACTCGAACTTGCCGGCGAGGTCGATCGGGCCCCACACGCGCAACTGGTAGCGGCCGTCATGGCCGGCGAGTGTCGGGATGTCGTGCGGGCCGTCCACCCGGATCGTCTCGGATGCCTTCGGCTGCGAGAACAGCTCGTCGAGCGTGATGCCGAGCGCGTTCGTCAGCCGCCACGCCACGGCGATCGTTGGGTTGGCCTTGTCGCGTTCGATCTCGGAGAGCATCGATTTCGATACGCCGGCCGCGCGCGACAGGTCGTCGAGCGTCAGCTTGCGTTCGTTGCGCAGCCGCTGGATCTGCTCGCCGACACGCGGCGGCGTCGCGGCCGGCGGTTGCGGTGCGGCGCTGGCGGGCGTGCGCCGCGAACCGGAGGAACTTGCCATCTGGATTCCGTTCGCTTAGAGTTGTTCGATATTTCGAATTCTAGTTCGGAATATCGGATAAATGCGGTCAACCGAACGACCGACTATAACAGTAGCAGGCCGTTGCGCCGCCGCCACGAGTGGCGCGTTGCGGAATGCGAAACCCTGTCAGGAGCTTTGCGATGCGTGATGCCTTTCTCGCCCAGGTGCGCGGGACGCTGGACCAGATCCGCGCGGACGGTTTTTACAAGACCGAGCGCGAGATCGCGAGTCCGCAGGCGGCGGACGTGCGGCTCGCCGGTGGTGCCGGCGTGCTCAATTTCTGCGCGAACAACTATCTGGGTCTGGCGAACGATTCGCGCCTGATCGACGCGGCGAAGGCCGGCCTCGACCAGGACGGCTTCGGCATGGCATCGGTACGCTTCATCTGCGGCACGCAAACCGTGCACAAGCAACTGGAAAGCGCGCTGGCCGCGTTTCTCGGCACCGAGGACAGCATCCTCTATTCGAGCTGCTTCGACGCGAACGGGGGGCTGTTCGAGACGCTGCTCGACGAGAACGACGCGGTGATCAGCGACGAACTGAACCACGCGAGCATCATCGACGGCGTTCGCCTCTGCAAGGCGAAGCGCTTCCGTTACAAGAACAACGACCTGGCCGACCTCGAGGCGAAGCTCAAGGAAGCCGACGCGGCGGGCGCGCGCCACAAGCTGATCGCGACCGACGGCGTGTTCTCGATGGACGGCATCATCGCCGACCTGAAGGGCATCTGCGATCTCGCCGATCGCTACGGTGCGATCGTGATGGTCGACGATTCGCACGCGGTCGGCTTCATCGGCACGCACGGCCGCGGCACGCCCGAGCACTGCGGCGTCGAAGGCCGCGTCGACATCATCACGGGCACGCTCGGCAAGGCGCTCGGCGGTGCATCGGGCGGCTATGTCGCCGCGCGTCGCGAGGTCGTCGAACTGCTGCGCCAGCGCTCGCGCCCGTACCTGTTCTCGAACACGCTCACGCCGAGCATCGCCGCGGCATCGCTGAAGGTGCTGGAACTGCTCGGCAGCGACGAAGGCGCGAAGCTGCGCGAGCGCGTGCGCGAAAACGGCGCGCGGTTCCGCAAGCAGATGACCGAGGCCGGCTTCACACTCGTGCCGGGCGCGCATCCGATCATCCCGGTGATGCTCGGCGACGCGCAGCTCGCGACGAACATGGCCGACAAGCTGCTCGACGAAGGTGTCTACGTGATCGGCTTCTCGTTCCCCGTCGTGCCGCGCGGCCGCGCGCGCATCCGTACGCAGATGAGCGCCGCACATACACCCGAGCAGATCGACCAGACGGTCGCCGCGTTCGTGCGCGTCGGCAAGTCGCTCGGCATCATCTGACGGAGGCGCGATCATGAAAGCACTGGCAAAGCTCGAGCGCGGCCCCGGCCTCACGCTCACGCGCGTGAAGCGCCCCGAAGTCGGTCACAACGACGTGCTGATCAAGATCCGCCGCACGGCGATCTGCGGCACCGACATCCATATCTGGAAGTGGGACGACTGGGCGCAGAAGACGATTCCCGTGCCGATGCACGTCGGTCACGAATATGTCGGCGAGATTGTCGAGATGGGGCAGGAAGTGCGCGGCTTCGCGATCGGCGATCGCGTGTCCGGCGAAGGCCACATCACGTGCGGTTTCTGCCGTAATTGTCGCGCGGGGCGCCGGCATCTGTGCCGCAACACGGTCGGCGTCGGCGTGAACCGCGAAGGCGCGTTCGCCGAGTATCTGGCGATTCCCGCGTTCAACGCATTCAAGATTCCGCCGGAGATTTCCGACGATCTCGCATCGATCTTCGATCCGTTCGGCAACGCGACGCACACGGCGCTGTCGTTCAACCTCGTCGGCGAAGACGTGCTGATCACCGGCGCGGGCCCGATCGGCATCATGGCCGTCGCGATCGCGAAGCACGTCGGCGCGCGCAACGTCGTCATCACCGACATCAACGACTACCGGCTCGAACTCGCGCGCAAGATGGGCGCGACGCGCGCGGTCAACGTCGCGCGCGAGTCGCTGCGCGACGTGATGTCCGACCTGCACATGACCGAAGGCTTCGACGTCGGCCTCGAAATGTCGGGCGTGCCGAGCGCGTTCACGAGCATGCTCGAGGCGATGAACCACGGCGGCAAGGTCGCGCTGCTCGGCATTCCGCCGGCGCAGACGGCGATCGACTGGAACCAGGTGATCTTCAAGGGGCTCGAGATCAAGGGCATCTACGGTCGCGAGATGTTCGAGACCTGGTACAAGATGGTCGCGATGCTGCAGAGCGGCCTCGACCTGTCGCCGATCATCACGCACCGCTTTGCGGCCGACGATTACGAGAAAGGCTTTGCCGCGATGTTGTCGGGTGAAAGCGGCAAGGTGATTCTCGACTGGACGGCCTGAGTGCCGAGAAGGGGCGGTGCGGCGTGTTTGCCGCCTGCCCCGGTTCTGTTTTACGTCTGCGTTTTCGAGTCGAAGCACGCGAATCCGGGCTCAAGGTGAGATTATTCGGGAGCTGTGTTTGCGCGCCGAATCGCGACACCGTCGCACATCGGTGACCTGCAATCGCACGTTCACTTCACCTGTCGTCAGCTGCCTTGCTTCCCGTCATCACGCCGTTCGGCGCCTGGTTCCCCTCTTCCACGCACCACCCTCCTGGCTTGCCGCGTGATCGTTCGCTACGCACGCCATGCGATGCCATGCCGAACCGCACCATCAACCGTGAGCCTTCACGCGTCATTGCGACTCACTCATGCGCGAAGCGATCGACATCGATGGATATCGACCGGTGCGCAGGCCACTACTTGATCCGTTCACCATTCGCCCTTCGCGGGTCGAGCTGAAGACTCAGCATGACGAGCCAGCGCTTCGGGCATTGCGGCGCGATGTCGGCCGGATCGCCGTGCGCGCCGGGAACGGTGACGAACCCGTGTTGCGCCGCGTATTGATAGGCGCGCAACGCGTCCGCCTGCAGCCAGAAGCTGACGAGCGCGCACGTGACGAAGCGGAACAGCAGCACCGTCGCGGCATCCGGCGCGAAGCCGGCCATCACCAGCAGGCTTTCGAACGCGAACGCCAGCGCTTGAGCGACCGCGATCGTGAGAATCGTCAGCTTCAACACACCGCGCAGCCGCCGCGCCGCGCGCACCCGAGCCTGCCGGACGTCGAGCCGGGTGTGATCGTCGCCACCTTCGCGCTTCGGCATATCGTGTTTCATGAAGCGGCTCCGACGTGCCGCGTGACGTCGAATTGCGCCGTATCGGCGGCAACGATGCGATCGCTCCCGACGCTTACGGCTTTGCACAGGATCGTGCTGTCGTAGTTGTGTCCCGGAAAGCGCATCACATCGACCGGTTGAAATCCTTCGCGTCGATAGAAATCGATGAGCCGGACGGCCGCATACGGCGCGTCGAGCGCGAGGTGCGTCGCGCCGCGCGCGGCGGCCCGCCGTTGCGCGAACGCGAGCAGCGAACGGCCGATGCCGCGATCCTGCCAGACGGGATCGACGGCCAGTTGGCCGAGCGTTGCAACGTGCCGGCTGCGATACGGATCGCAGCGGGAATCGGGATCGTGCGAACGCATCGTCATCGTCGCGACCAGGTGCGCATTGCCGAGCGCGACGAAGCACTCGCCGGCGAGCACGCGTTCGCGTGTTGCCGAGGCCGGCTGATCGACGCCCGGGCAGTTGAAGCCCAGTGCGCCAAGCGGTGCGAACGCGCGATGCAGCAGCGCGGTCAACGCGTCGTACGAATCGCTGCGCGGGTCGAAGCGCCGCACGACGACGCGGCCGTCGAGCCGCTTCGCATAAGCCGCATAGGCGCGCGCGGGGCGCGCGGATTCCGGTCGCTGCATGATGTCCTTTGCCCAGACAGGGTGACCGAAGTGTAGTGAGCGTCGCGCGTCCGCTTCAAGAAAAAATGTCGTAAACGCGGCGGGCCATGTCACGCGGCTAGACCGCGATTCAGCCCTCTCGACGACAGGGCTTTTTTCATGCGGGTGTTGACGACGGAGAACGATCGTTCTACCGTAAACCCATGAACACACCTCACGACTCCTCCGCCGAACCGGGCGTTCGCGACCGGCTGCTCGATGCAGCCGAAGCGCTGATCTATTCGGGCGGCATCCATGCAACCGGCGTCGACGCGATCGTCAAGCGATCCGGCGCGGCCAGAAAGAGCTTTTATTCGCATTTCGAATCGAAGGAGGCGCTGGTCGTGGCCGCGCTCGAACGTCGCGACGAGCGCTGGATGCGCTGGTTCGTCGATGCAACGCTGGCGCGCGGCAAGGCGCCGCGCGCGCAACTGCTCGGCATGTTCGACGTGCTGCGCGACTGGTTCGGGCAGCCCGACTTTCACGGCTGCGCGTTCCTGAACGCATCGGGCGAGATTCCCGACGCGGACGACCCCGTGCGCGTCGTCGCACGCGAGCACAAGGCACGCCTGCTGGCATTCGTACGCGAGCGGTTCGATGCGTATGCCGACGAAACCGGCATCGAGCGACGCGGGCTCGCGCGTCTGGCGCGCCAATGGCTCGTGCTGATCGACGGTGCCATCGGCGTGGCACTCGTAACCGGCGATGCAAACGCTGCGCGCGACGCGCGCGCAACGGCCGAACTGCTGCTCGACGTGGTGTCCCGCTAGTCGAAGCAGCGAATCCGAACCGGCCGCGATTTTCCGCGGCCAGAACCTGAACAGGAGCAACCCATGTCCGCCTCCCCCGAAGTCCGTCCGCCCGTTCCGCCCTTCACGCTCGAAACGGCGCGCCAGAAGGTGCGCGCCGCCGAGGACGGATGGAACACGCGCGACCCGCAACGCGTGTCGCTCGCCTATACGCCGCAAAGCCGATGGCGCAACCGTGCGGAATTCGTGACCGGCCGCGACGAGATCGTCGGGCTGCTGCAGCGCAAGTGGACGCGCGAGCTCGACTACCGGTTGATCAAGGAGCTGTGGGCGTTCGACGGCAATCGCATCGCGGTGCGCTTTGCCTACGAATGGCATGACGACGCCGGCAACTGGTTCCGTTCGTACGGCAACGAAAACTGGGAGTTCGACGAAAACGGCCTGATGGCGCATCGTCACGCGAGCATCAACGACCTGCCGATTCGCGAGCAGGATCGTCTCTATCACTGGCCGCTCGGCCGTCGTCCGGACGATCATCCGGGGCTGTCCGACCTTGGGCTGTGACGCGCGCGTCGGCTCGGCTCGACGGATCGACGAACGCATCACCGGGATGCAACGGTGAGGAAATTCGGGACTTGGTGCGCTGAGGGTGAGATTTTTCGGGAGGAGGTGAAATGTCGCGTCGGACTGTGCGCAGTGAGCGGTTCGACGCGGCATCGCATCGGGCAAGGCCGACGCGCCGCACCCGTTGGCCTCTCGTGATGCACGTGTTTGCACGCAACGGTGTGCTTCACCGCGTGATGCATCTCACCGATCGCACAGCGCCGGCAGCGGATTGACGATCGGTGTGCACGCGCGCGATGTGCAACTCACCGATCGTGTCGACGTCGACGACGGAAAGCGAGCGCCGTGCGCGTTGTCGGGCGGTATTGTTCACCACTCGACTTCACCGTGCAGGCGACGGTACTCGCACGAGTGCACAAATGCGTTGCGTGTTGCTCACCTCACTTCGCTCACCGCTCACCGCTCACCGATTCACGCAGTCACGCAGTCACGCCCCGGCGCGTGCGATCACGCCGGGCATGATCGTCAGCCCGCGATCCGCGCGGCGATCGCCTCACCCACTTCCTGCGTCCCCGCGTTGCCGCCGAGATCGCGCGAATGCGGCCCCGTGCGCAGCACGTCCTCGATCGCGGCGACGATCGCATCGTGCGCTTCGCGTTCGGGGCCGGCGCCGTTGCCGAGGAAGTCGAGCATCAACGCTGCCGACCAGATCATCGCGACCGGGTTCGCGATGAATTGCCCCGCGATGTCGGGCGCGGAGCCGTGCACGGGTTCGAACAGCGACGGGAACTTGCGGTCGGGGTTCAGGTTCGCCGACGGCGCGATGCCGATCGTGCCCGTACAGGCCGGCCCGAGATCCGACAGGATGTCGCCGAACAGGTTCGACGCGACGACGACGTCGAAGCGGTCAGGCTGCAGCACGAAGCGCGCGCACAGGATGTCGATGTGCTGCTTGTCGACGGCGATGTCGGGATAGCGTTCGGCCATCTCGGCCGTGCGCGCGTCCCACCACGGCATGCTGATCGCGATGCCGTTGCTCTTCGTCGCGACGGTAAGGCGCTTCGCGCGCCGCTGTGCGAGGTCGAACGCGAATTTCAGCACGCGCTCGGTGCCGTGACGCGTGAAGATCGACTGCTGCATCACGATCTCGCGTTCGGTGCCTTCGAACATCGTGCCGCCGACCGACGAATATTCGCCCTCGGTGTTCTCGCGCACGATCATGAAGTCGATGTCGCCCGCGCGGCGGCCGGCGAGCGGCGACGGCACGCCGTCGAACAGGCGTGCGGGCCGCAGGTTGATGTACTGGTCGAACTCGCGGCGGAATTTCAGCAGCGAGCCCCACAGCGAAATGTGATCGGGCACCGTCGCCGGCCAGCCGACCGCGCCGAACAGGATCGCGTCCATGCCCGACAGTTGGGCCTTCCAGTCGTCCGGCATCATCTTGCCGTGCTGCGCGTAGTAGTCGCAGCTCGCCCAGTCGATCTGGACGAAGTCGAAGCGGACGCCGAAGCGCGCAGTCACGGCGTCGAGTGCGCGCAGTCCCTCGGGCATCACTTCGCGGCCGATACCGTCGCCGGGAATCACGGCAATCTTGTAAGTCCTGTCGGTCATGTAAATCTCCTTGGCTGGGCGGCCGGCTGCCTGGGGCGGTAGCGGCGCGTTACACCATTCTATTTATTTCCATTCAGATTAAAATCGTGCGAAAGGTTAATCGACTTTCCACGAATCGTGAACAAATCGCCGAATCTGGACGACCTGCGCGTGTTCAGCCTGGTCGTCCGCCTGACCAGCTTCAGCGCGGCCGCCGAGCAGCTCGCGGTGTCGCCCGCCTATGTCAGCAAGCGCATCGCGTTGCTCGAGGCGCAGCTCGGCACGCGCCTGCTGCATCGCTCGACGCGGCGCGTGACTGTCACGGAAGCCGGCGAGCGCGTGTACGCGCGCGCCGAGAAGATCCTCGACGACGTCGATCATCTCGTCGAGGACGTGTCGACCACGCGCACGGTGCCGCGCGGCACGCTGCGCATTTCGAGCAGCTTCGGCTTCGGCCGGCACATCATCGCGCCGGCGCTGCTCGACTTCACCGCGCGCTTTCCGCAGCTGAACGTGCGGCTCGATCTGTTCGACCGGCTCGTCGATGTCGCGGGTGAAGGCTACGACCTCGACGTGCGCATCGGCGACGAGATCGCCGATCACCTGATCGCGCGCCGCCTCGCCGCGAACTACCGCGTGCTGTGTGCCGCGCCCGACTATCTCGCGCGGCGCGGCACGCCGCGCTCGCTAGCGGATCTCGCGTCGCATGACTGTCTGGCCATCAAGGAGCGCGATCACCCGTTCGGCGTGTGGCGGCTCAACGTGCGCGGCGAAACGGCAACGGTGAAGGTCGGCGGCGCGCTGTCGACGAACCATGGCGAAGTGGCCGTGCAGTGGGCACTGGCCGGGCGCGGCATCGTGTTGCGTTCGATCTGGGAAGCCGCGCCGCTGATCGAACGCGGCGCACTGTGTCGCGTGCTGCCGGACGCCATCCAGCCCGCGAACATCTGGGCCGTGTATCCGGAACGCGTCGCGGCGTCGGCGAAAGTGCGCGTGTGCGTGGACTTTCTGGTGGAGACGCTGGCCGGCTTGAATGCCGCCGCGGGTGACGAGACGGCCTGAAACCGGCTAAAGGTGAGCTTTTACGGGGGCATGTGCGGAGCATCGGCAGGCGCTTGTTTCCGGCTCGCAATCGCGTCGCGAGCCGGTCGCGTCCGACGGGCACTCACGCATCGCGGCCACGATGTACCGGGCCGGCCGACGATGGTGCCTGCACACGACTTACGCCGCTTTCGCCACGTCTGCCGCGCCGAGCATCAGATCGAGATTCTGCACGGCCGCGCCGGATGCCCCTTTGCCGAGATTGTCGAACACGGCGGACAGCAACACCTGGCCGTGATCGGCATTGACGAACACGCCGAGCCGCAGGTCATTGGTGCCGTTCAGCGCTTGCGGATCGAGATGCGTGATCGCGTGTGTTTCCGCGAGCGGCGTGACGTCGACGTGACGCGCGCCGGCGTAATGGTGCGCAAGACACGCATGCAACTGCTCACCGGTCACGCCGGCAGGCAGCAGGCGTAGCTCGATCGGCACGGTGAGCACGATGCCTTGCCGATAGGCACCGTAGGCCGGCACGAACATCGGACGATTCGTCAAGCCGGCATGCAGCTGGATCTCCGGCACATGCTTGTGCGCGAGTGCGAGGCCGTAGACCTGTAGCGGTTTCGCTTGCGAAGCATCGTTCGACTCGAATGCGTCGACGGCAGCCCGTCCGCCGCCCGAGTACCCGGAAACGGCATGGATGCTCACCGGGTAGTCGCGCGGCAGCAGGCCGGCTTGTTGCAGGGGCCGCAGCAGCGCGATCGCGCCGGTCGGGTAGCAGCCCGGATTGGTGACACGCCGTGCGTGCGCGATCGTCCGCGCGTGCCCGCTCGCCATCTCGGGAAAGCCGTAGACCCAATCCGGCTGCGTGCGGTGAGCCGAACTCGCGTCGATCACGCGCACCGCCGGATTCCGGATGAAGCCGACCGCCTCGCGCGCGGCCGCGTCGGGCAGGCACAGGATCGCGATGTCGGCCGCGTTGATCGCGTCGGCGCGCCGCACGGGATCCTTGCGCTCGGCATCCGGCAGCGTGACGAGCTGCAGGTCGGTGCGCCCGCGCAGGCGTTCGTGGATCAGCAATCCGGTCGTGCCTTGATCGCCGTCGATGTAGACAGTGGGCTGGCTCATGAGGGTCGCGTTCCTTCGGTTCGGTCGTCGGGAAAGCCGTATCGTCCGCCGAACACCTAGAATAGGAAAAGTTGAATTTGCTGACTGCGAGATTCAGTTTTCTTGAACGAGAGGTGAAGGATGCGAGAGATCAGCCTGGACCGCCTGCGCACGCTGGTCGCGATCGCGGACCACGGGTCCTTTGTCGCGGCGGCGCAATGGCTTCATCTCGCGCCGCCGACCGTCAGTCTTCACATTGCCGAACTGGAAAGCCGCATCGGCGCGCCGTTGCTGTCCCGCACGCGTGGCAACGTGCGGCCGTCTGCAATCGGTGAAGTGCTGGTGGAACGGGCGCGCCGCCTGCTGGCCGAGGTCGAATCCACGCTGGACGATGTGCAGCGGCAGGTGCAGGGGCTGTCCGGGCGCGTACGCCTCGGCGCATCGACCGGGGCGATCGCGCACCTGTTGCCGCAGGCGGTGGCCCGGTTACGCGACGCGCATCCGGATATCGATGTGCAGATCGCGGTGCTCACGTCTCAAGACACGCTGGCGCGCATTGCGCAGGGCACGCTCGACGTCGGACTGGTGGCGCTGCCGCAGACAGCGGTCGCGGGGCTGTCGATTCGCGCGTGGCGGCGCGATCCCGTGATGGCGTTTCTGCCGGCGGACTGGCCGCTTCCGGCGCGCGTGACGCCCGGCTATCTGGCCGCCCGCCCGCTGATTCTCAACGATGCGACCACCCGCCTGTCGCGGCTCACGACGGAATGGTTCGCGCTCGGCGGCCACCGTCCGGAGCCGCGGATCGAACTCAACTACAACGATGCGATCAAGAGCCTGGTCGCGGCGGGTTACGGCGCGACGCTGTTGCCCCATGAAGCGGGCGCCCCGCTACCCGATGCACGCATCGTCATGCGGGCGTTGCGCCCGGCGCTGTGGCGTGAACTGGGTATCGCGCATCGGGCGGGGCCGGTCGAGCGGGCGACCCAGCACGTGCTCGATGCGTTGTGGGCGCTGAAGGCGCGCTAGCGCGCGCACGACGGGACAGCCTGCGCGGCGGTTCTTGCCGGGCGCACGTGCGCATTCGTCGAGCGTCGTGTCAGAGCCGGTTGTCCTTCGCGAGCGTCAGCACGCGTGCCCAGCGCTGCGCATCGCGTTTGTCCGTCATCGGTAGCTTCCATTCGCTGCGCACCGCGTCGCGCACGCGCACGACGAGATGCCAGCGGCCGCCGATCGGTGCGGCCTGGCAGCCGTCGAGCTGCGACAGCGTATAGCGGCCGTCCGCGCCGTCGTGCGACAGCCACAGCAGCCCCTGCGTCGCGGACACCCGCAGCTCGCCCCACGCGCGATGCACGACGTGGGTCCAGCCTTCTTCCTTCGTATTCGGTGCGATGTCGCGTCGGCGCTTGATCCACCAGGCGACCAGCGCGATCAGGATCGCGGCGGCGAGCACGGCGGCCGCGATCGCAACCGGCTGGCCGAACTGCGCGGCGATGACGTGAAACAGGTGAACCGCGCCCCACCCGAGAGCGATGAGCGCGAAGAGTGCGATGAAGATCGGCATGGCGAATCGGAGAAGAGGACGGACCGGCGCATGCATCGCGCCGATCCGTCGCACACGGCATTACCGCTTGCGGTGAATGTCGTGCGTCACGAAGCCCGCGTCGTTGTTGGGCAGCGCGAGGCCGTCCTTGACTGCGAGCGTCTTGCGGATGTCGTCGAGACCCGCGGTCCAGTGGTCACGCATCGTCGACAGACCGAACTGATAGTCCTTGTAGTGATGCTCGTACGCCTTCTGCTGGTAGATCAGGTGCTGGATGTTGTACTTCTTGCTGCACGACATCGCATCGGCCTCGATGCACCACGGATCCGCCTTGCGCTGCTCTTCCGGCACCTGGTCGAGCACGTGGCGCAGCACGTTGCGGTAGCGCTGTTCGCGCTGCAGCGTGTCGGTGACGAAACGCGTGCGGCTCGAATACTGCACGTCCTTCGTGCGCTCGGCGACGTCGGCCATCGTGCGCGGCAGCGGCCCGCGTGCGCTCCACAGATCGACCTGGAACGCGAGCGTGTCGCGGCGCGGCCGGGCGCGGAGCACTTCCATCAGCGGCGTATTCGACACCACCCCGCCGTCCCAGTAGTACTCGCCGTCGATCTCGACCGGCGGGAACGCGGGCGGCAACGCGCCGGACGCCATGAAGTGCTCGGGCGCGAGACGGATGCGCGAGTTGTCGAAGTACACGAAGTTGCCGGTACCGACGTTGACCGCGCCGACCGACACGCGCGTTTCGCCCGAATTGATCCGGTCGAAATCGCACAGCTTCAGCAGCGTCGCGCGCAGTTGCGACGTGTCGTACCAGCTGATCTTCTCCGGATGATCCGACACGCCCGGCAGCGGCGGCGGGAAGCGCGGCACGAAGAAGCCCTGCTGGCCCTGCATCATCGCGCTCGCGGCCTGCGACGCGGTGAAGAACGTGCGGACCTGATCGATGCTGTTGAACAGCGCGAACTCGAATGCGGCCGGAATCGTCGGGAAGAACGCCGGCTTGCAGATCGTTTCCCAGAACTCGCGCAGCCGCTCGACCCGATGCTCGGGCGCATTGCCCGCGATCAGCGCGGTGTTGAGCGCGCCGATCGAGATGCCCGCGATCCAGTCGAGCGGGATGCCCGCCTCGTGCAGCCCTTCGAACACGCCGGCCTGGTACGCGCCGAGCGCGCCGCCGCCTTGCAGCACGAGCGCGATCGTCTCGTACGGCAGCGTGCGCGCGGCGGCCGGTGCGCCGGCCTCGTGATGCAGGTCCGCCGCATCGACGGCCTGCTTTTCGGTGCGGGCGTGCGGCTTCATTGCATGAACCAGCCGTGGCTGACGATGAACGACTGGCCCGTGAGCGCGGCGCTCGGGAAGGCCGACAGGAACAGCACCGTCTGCGCGACGTCCTGAACGGTCGTGAACACGCCGTCGACCGTATTGCCGAGCATCACCTTCTTCACCACTTCCTCTTCGCTGATCCCGAGCTCCTTCGCCTGCTCCGGAATCTGCT